>JAFGNH010000138.1 GCA_016927115.1 Anaerolineales bacterium
CGAACAATCCGCAATCTAATCACTATGGCTTACCTGGTTGCTGGAAAGCTTGATTTTGCTTTACCCACATAAAACAGCGAGGAACCAATTTAATTAGCCGCCGGTAAGTGAAGGATTAACCGCCAGTTAAATTTTTTTTCCGCCGGTAAATGAAGGATTAACCACCGGCCAATTATGATTAGCCGCCGGCTGCTTTTCGTAAACCATCGATTAGCAGACTGATTAAGCTGGAATAAATCGTATTGTCTGATTGGTAAGCTGAAAGTTCTTCGTACCTGATTTTTTCTGCCCCTGGTGCTGTCCAGCTGCAGCTTGCTCTCATATCCACCAGGGATGAAAAACGGTAAAGAGGGTTGGCGGGTATCGCGTAAAAGTGAGTGTGCATAGATATGAAGCAGGATTGTGGTTCCTTTAACTTCCTGCAATGAGAGATTTTCAGATGCTCCCTCGCATGTCAGGGTTTTACCCACAGGGGAAAATGAGCTTCATAAGGATTCCTCCGCAGACACGCTCCAGGTTCGTTCCATTTACGATAAGCGATTGGTAAAGAAGCTGGATGAGCTGGATTTGGCGATCGTGGAGCAGATCAATCAGGCTCTTGCCCTGTCCCTCTCCCTTGACTGGCAGGATACGCGCTGAAGTCACATCCCAAAGCAGAGATTTGCTGCTTTCTGAATACCCGGGTTGCACTGTCAGGGAAGGAGCTGTACCTGATGGTGCAGCAGGCACCGGCAAACGCCGATGCATATGAAAAGGTTCAGTGGGAAGCGTCAGGAGGGCGCTTCTTTCACCCGGATACCCCGGTTAGCAGTGGCGAGTCCTGATTTTGTTAAAAGTATTTAAGGGAATATTTCTTGCTCCGGTCAGGCGGGTTCTGTGCGGACAGTGGAGTTGGAAATCAGTGAGGCCTTCCCATCTGGAAGGCCTGTTTAACAATCAAGGCTCTGATACTCCGGCAAAACCAGCATCTATTGTTCAGGAAAAAAGTAAAGTCAGATCAACAAGATCTGCAGGCACTTTCAGGCGCCTTCATTATTTGACTTACGCCTGATATTCTGCCAATGCAGATAGTATGAGGAAAAACGATCCTGAACAAACAAAGAGGCTTAAAGGGATCAAAATCCAGTAAGGAAATCTGGACTTGCGTTTTTTAAAGACACCATTAATCAGGGCTGGTATGAAGGTAAAAAATGCATGGATGCCGATTACCAATAAGGTATTTACCCAAACGAAGTAATCCTCTTCAACGAAGTTTGCCTTGTTTCCGATGGTTCCAAAATAAAGCATTATAAAATACTCCATTACTGTAATCCCCCCCCAGATAGCATATAAGATCTTCTCGTTCAGAACCATAAACGCGCTTTGATATTCTGCAAACAGGTAATCTTTCCAGTAATAGAAGCTGGTACCAATGACTATTAATGTTATTAAGGAGACAGCGCCAATGTCCTGGTGAAAAGGGGTCACAATTAAACCCTCCGTAAAAACAGGTAGTTCCAATTGTATGGCAAGATCCTATAAATAGTAAAATACTTTTAATGTAAATTTGGATCAGATGTTCAAATTGAGGAGAGCTGCTCAAGATTCTCCATTGTGAAATTTGCCTGGCCCGTTTATCAGACTTCACTTTTTTCCATAAGTATTTCATCCAACCAATACGCACAATCCCCCTTTTTTGGTAAAGTACAGGAAGTTGACAGATACCAAACAGGAATTCCAGATGAATGTACACCTCGACTACGGCAGTGGCTCGTTATCCGTATCGCTGCCGGCAAATGCGGAGATCACTGTAGTATCACCCCGGCAAGTGCCTGCGCTTCCGGATCCCGCTGCAGCGCTGCGGGAAGCGCTGGAAGCACCGGTTGGGTCTGCCCCGCTGCGGGAGCGGATCAAACCCGGGGATACGGTCGGGGTCGTGGTGAACGATATCACCCGGGCTACGCCGACTGCGCAAATGCTGGCCGCGCTGCTGCCCGTACTGCAGGATGCGGTGAGCGAGGACCACATCCGCATCTTTGTGGCGCTGGGTACGCACCGTGAAAACACAACCACCGAGCTGCGATCGATGCTGGGGGAAGCGGTGATGGATTGCTTCGACGTTATCCAGAATAACTGCGAGGATCAAACTACCCAGCAATACTTTGGCGAATCAAGCGCGGGATCTCCCATCTGGCTCAATGCTGAAGCGGCAGCCTGCGATCTTCTGGTGCTGACGGGGTTTATCGAGCCGCATATCTTCGCCGGGTTCTCCGGCGGCGGCAAGCCGGTCATGCCTGGTTTGGCCGGCCTGGAGACGATCCAGTCCAATCACGGATTCGGACGTCTGAATCACCCACGTGCGACTTGGGGTGTCACGGAAAACAACCCGGTATACGACGAAATTATTGAGATTGCTTCCCTGCTGAATACCTTTCTCTTCAATGTGACAATGAACAACGACAAGGCTGTCACCGGTGTGTTCGCCGGGGATCTGCGCCAGGCTCATGCCGCCGGGTGTTGGGCGGCCCGTAAGGCAGCGATGGCCCCGGTGCCGCATCCCTTCGACATCGTGCTTACCTCCAACTCCGGCTATCCGCTGGACCAGAACCTGTACCAGTCGGTGAAGGGCATGAGCGCGGCATCACGGGTGGTGAAGCCGGGAGGGGTTATCCTGGTGGCTGCAGAATGTCGTGACGGGATTCCCGATCACGGGTTGTACGCGGACATGCTGCGCGGCGCAAAAAAACCAGCGGAGCTGATGGAGCAGATGCGCACACTGCTGAACCCGCTGCGCGATCAATGGCAGGTCCAGCTGCAGCTCCAGGTGCAGATGAAGGCGGATGTCGGTGTTTACAGCGATGGGCTGACACCACGCCAGGTGCGGGAGTGCCTGCTGTGGCCTGTATCGGACCTGGAAGCAGAGCTGGAACGGCTGGCAGAGAAGGCTGGCCCGGGAGCACGCCTGTGTGTCCTGCCGCAGGGGCCGCTGACCATTCCATATCTGGAGGAGCGATGATTTTGCAGACCGGCCGCATTCGTTCGCTGGAAGGTTCTTCCCGCGGATCCGGTATCCACCGGATTCTGGATGCCGTCTTTGAATCGGCCGACCCACGGCTGGCTGTCGTACGAAACCTCAAGCTGGATGGCAATAGGCTAACAGTTGGCGATACTGAACTGCTGCTGGAAGCGTACAACCGTATCCGGCTGGTCGGGCTGGGCAAGGCCTCCGTGGCGATGGCCCAGGGTGCGTTGGAAGTACTGGGAGACCGGATCGACGATGGGTATCTGGTTAGCAAGCACGCGGTGGGAGATTCTGTCGATCTGCCAGAACAGGTGCATCTGGTGCAGGGAAACCATCCTGTGCCCGGAGAGGGCAGCCTGAACGCGGCGTTGGGGTTGGAAGCGTTTCTGGGAGATTCCCGGAAGGGCGACATGGTGTTGTGCATGATCTCGGGCGGAGGATCGTCGCTGGCTTCGCTGCCGGCGGAGGGTGTCAGCCTGGGGGATATACAGGCGCTTACCCGGCTGCTGCTGTCGTGCGGCGCGAGTATCAATGAGATCAATACGCTGCGCAAACACCTCGACCGTATCAAGGGCGGCGGGCTGGCGCGTATGGCTGCTCCGGCGCAGCTGGCGACTCTGATCCTGTCGGATGTGATCGGAAACCCGCTGGATGTGATCGCCTCCGGGCCGACGGTGGCGGATGAGAGTACCTATGCGGAGGCGCTGGGCGTGCTGGAGAAGTACAGCCTGTCTGACAAGGCGCCGGAGGAGATCGTTGGGGTTCTCCAGCGGGGGGTAAGAGGCGAGCTGCCGGAAACGGTAAAACATGGCGGTTCCTGCCTGGAGGGTGGGATTCATGTGCTTGTTGGCAGCAATCAGGCAGCAGTGGAAGCGGCAGTGGCGCAGGCAAGCGAGGAGGGTTTCAACACACTGCTGCAAACAACCAGCCTGCAGGGGGAAGCATCGCGGGTGGGTTTTCTTCTGGCAAAGCAGCTGCGGGAACTCGACCGGAGCGGGCAGCCACTTTCACGTCCGGCGTGTATCATCGCCGGCGGTGAGACCACGGTAACACTGCACGGCAGCGGTTTGGGAGGGCGCAATACTGAACTCGCCCTGGGGGCAGCAGAAGAGCTGGCCGGGCTGTCGGATGTGATGCTGATCACACTGGCTTCGGATGGCGAGGACGGAACGGGCGATGCAGCCGGGGCAGTAGTGACGGGGGACACCCTGGCGGAAGCCGCATCGCTTGGGTTGGATCCGCAGGCCTACCTGCAGGACAATGATTCGTATCACTTTTTTGACTCCCTGGGAGATCTGCTCAAAACGGGACCGACCGGCACGAACGTCAACGACCTGGTGTTCCTTTTTGCGTTCTGACTTCAAACAGGGGTTGCGTCCCAGCCATCGCAGCACTGCGGATGGCTGTGTAACCGGTGAGAGCGGATCTGGTTTTCCCGGAGCGGCAGCTGTGAGGCGTGGAGAGAGTTCAGCCAGTCAGCTTCCGTGCAGGATTTCGCCCAGGAAAAATGCAGCACCGACCAGCATCCCCAGCAGAATCCAGCCTGCACCCAGGGCAATCCCGATCCAGGCAAACAGCCTGGATTTTCCCGCGGTTTTCTGTTTTTGCATCAGGATCAGCGCGGCCGTACCCGTGAGCAGAGCAATGGTTACACTCAGTCCCCTCACAGGCAGGAGGATCCCGTCTGAAAGGAAGATCAACCTGCCTGCGGTATGAGGCAGATTGTAGAGGAGGAACACGGCCGTCCCTCACAGGAACGCTGCCAGGCCGCCCAGGGCACTGACAAGCGCGAGGAGCCTGGTTGCTTTCATCTTCACCGAAGTGGCTATGGTGTAATGTCCGCGATATCCCATATCCTGATGTTGTCGATCGTTACCCCAAGGGGAGTGTTCTCGCCATTGCACACGGCGAAATTGACACCACCCATGTCTGACGAAGGATCAGTCAGAGCGACGACCAGTTCCCCGTTGACGTAGAAAGCCATGTGGTTTTGCAGGGTAACAAGTGTCAGATGTTTAGGGGCATCCCATGATTGGAAAAACAGCTCCGGGATTGGAGTTCCTGCAAGGCCTGAATGTACATTGTTAACGTTCTTGTGAAAATTAAACTCTCCCTGAGGGGTAAGATTTGCTCCGTAATGAGACGAAGGATTATTCCGGAAGAATAAACTAAAGCTTCCGTCCCCCTGGTTGAGGAAGCTTACATCCATCTCCAGGATAAAATCAGAAAAACTCCGGTTGCCAGGAAGCTCCGGGCCAAAACAATCATTCCCAGATGAAATGAGAAAGGCTCCATCCTGGTAGCCGTATTCGCTGCCGGGGGTGCTGTCTGTGGACCAGCCGCTCGCAGGGCTGCTGAAATCATCCTCATAATCCGGCGCTATATCGGCAATGGAAGACAGTATGGAAGCAAAAGATACTATCGGGCCTGCTGTTGTGCCTGCCGCAGCAGTGAAATCTGTTTCTCCCAGGTCCCAAACCCTGAAGTTATCGTATTCGCAGTCAATGTTGTGACTGGCTGCAAGTGACATATGGGTATATACAGTATGGGCGCGGGGTTCAAGTACGTTATACATCAGCTGCCCATTTTTGATCGTAAAAATCTGGTCTCCAAGCACAAGCAGGGTTATTCTGTTGGTTGATGTAATATCAACAGGGCTGAAAGCAAGATCCTCCTGTGTATCCTGATGGGTAGAAAAAGCCAAATTACCTTCACCGCCATTGTGGAATCCCATCGCGATTTGTCGATATTCTTCATCGCTTTCATCATTCCCTGCATAAAAGATACAATGCCCTGATTCACTGGAATTCAAGCCCGTAAATTCAAATTCGGCAGCAAAATTTCCAAGGGAAAATGAGTCCAGCGTTACCGAAACATGCGTACCCTCAACGAATGAAACCGGGCTGGAGACAATCAGCTTTCCATCTTCAACCCGGGCATCATCGACAGGGTCTCCAAAACTCCAGGTATCGAAAGTGTTTTCATAGACAGGTGCTTCATTGCGTGTTATTTCAAACGCAGTCTGGATGGGGGTGAAATTCACATCACTCAGATTCCAGAACCGGTAATTGTCAAACTCACAGCCCAGCATGGATTCGGCTGAAAAAGTCTGGGATGAGTAGATGACGGGCCCGTTGGGGTTGTCTGCCGTGAACAGGGGCTGCCCGTCTGTAAAAACGGCTACCGCTTCCGGCAGGAAGATTGCGGTGACGGTCATGACTTCACCCGGTTCATAGGAAGCATCTTTTTCAAGGACAATCGGATACTGCTCCGGATAGAGGAAGTGCTCCAGAACCATGCGCCCATCGGCGCGCAAGCTCAGGCCGAGGGTCTTGCGAAATTCATCTTCCAGCTGGTTGTCGACACTGAAACCACAGATACCTTCCCCTTCCTGTCCTATGCGTACATCATATTGAACCGCAAACTGATCGGAATACAGGCTGCCGGCTGTGTAAGCATTGTTGCCTGCCGGGCTGTTAATGATGAGTGTGCCGTTTATCAACCCCACATTCTCGTTTGATTCACCAGTGCCAATCTCCCAGTCGGAAAAATTGGTCTGGTAAAGCGGTTCTTCGCTCTGGATCCTGTCCAACGCTGCCTGAGCAGCAGGGACCAGTGTTGGATTCAGACTTGTGGTGCTGGTGGGATCTGCCGTGGCAGCTGCAACCTGGGCATCGCCGTCCTCTGTTGCGGCTGCTGCTATCTGGGCATCGCTGTCCTCGTCGGGCGCACTGTTGAACACCCCTGAGAGGCCCAGGCCTGCCAGGACAACAGCGGCAAAGCCCACCAGGCCGAGGGCGAGCCGAGGCAGCTTTACGGCTTTGCGGGCCCGGCCCGGAGTGATGCTTTCGGGGTCCGGAGAGGTGCTTCCGGGTGCTGGAACCCGGGCAGCAGGTTCTGCGACGGCTGGTACAGCAGCTGCTGCGCGGTCCGGTACAGCGGTTGGTGCAGCGACCGGTACGGCCGGTTTTGCAGCAGGTGCGGGTGTCCTGAGGGCTGTATCCAGGGCTGTTTCCATGGCGGCTGCGAGTTCGGCAGCGGACTGGAAGCGGTCGTCCGGGTCCTTGGCAGTGGCTTTGAGGATCAGGGTTTCGACGGTTTCCGGGATGGCCGGGTTGATGCTGCGCGGCATTGGAAGCGGGGCCGTCATATGTTTGATCACAATCGCCATCGGTGTGTCTGCATGGAAGGGGACATCGCCGGTGACGAATTCATACAGCATGATGCCGAGCGAGTAGATATCAGAGCGGTGGTCGACCCGGCTGCCCTGGCCTTGTTCAGGGGACATATACATCGGGGTGCCCATACCTACTCCGGTGCCGGTGAGGCGTTCGTGGGAGGCCTGGGTCATTTTTGCCAGTCCGAAATCGGTGAGCAGCGGCCAGCCTTCACTGTTGAGCAGGACATTGCTGGGTTTGACATCGCGGTGGATAATGCCGCGCTGGTGGGCATAGCCAAGAGCACGGGCGATAGGCAGGAGCAGCTGCAGGGCTGCAGGGCAGTCGAGCTGCTCGCCGCGCACATGCTTGAGCGTGCCGCCCTCGACATACTGCATGGCGATATAGCTGATGCCGTTGGTTTCCCCGAAACTGTAGATGGGCACAATGTTGGGATGGTTGAGCTGGGCTACCGCTTTAGCCTCGCGACGGAAGCGGGCGGTGAAATTTGGGTCGCTGGCGAAAAACTGCGGCAGGACCTTGATGGCGACGTAGCGGTCGAGCGCTGGTTCGTAAGCCTTGTAGACGGTGGCCATGCCGCCCTGGCCGAGGCGCTCCATCAGGCGGTATGCGCCCAGGGTCTGTCCGACCAGCGAATCCTCCATTCCCATCAGTTGCGGGGGTGCCGGATCGGGCCGCTGATCCTGGACAACTGACAGTAAGGTTTGGATATCCGGATAGCGCTTTGCAGGGTCAGGGTTGAGACAGGTAGCGACCAGGTCGTCGAGCGCGGGTGGGATGTCGCGCCGCAGGCGGCTGGGCAGCCAGGTTACGATCATGGTCTGATCGGGAGAGAGGCCGGGAGGAGGCACGGGATGGCCGGTGAGAGCTTCGAAGAGCAGGGTGCCCAGAGCGTACAGATCCGGCAGGAAACCGGGGGGTTGTCCCTGGAGCAGTTCCGGAGCCCAGCAGGAGCGTTCCTGAAGGGGGGAGCTGGTGAGCAATGCGGCCAGGTCGAGGATGCTGGCCAGAGCGGGAACAGCGACCTGTGCCTGGACCGGGTCTTGGTCTGGTGACGAAAGGAATACATCATATGGGGAGAAAGCGCCCTGGAAGAGCTGCATGGTATGCTGCTGCTCTAGAAACTTTCCCAGCTGATATCCCAATTCGATGACATTTTCGGGGGAAAATACACCGGAGTTCTGCAGACGGCTGGCAAGCGATTCCCCTTCGGGGCTGTTGGATACCAGCATGGCTCTGCCGTCGGCTTCACCGGTTTTGAGCCATACGGGGAATGCAGAAGACGCAAGATCCTTCAGCTTCTCCTGCACATCCTGCAGGCTGGAGAGAACCTGACCCGTTGGACCGGCTGCAGGCTCGAATGATACGATGCGGACTTCCTGCTGGCTGTGAGTGTCCAGGCCGTTGTACAGAATGCCCCAGTCATGGGATTGCGTCTTTGCCCCCGCGGAGTACCTGTCAAACAGTGTCCATTCCTGCATTGTCTCTCCTGGTATGTTGACACGGGTTATGGAACACAGCGTCTGTCCGAGCACGGAGTCCGGAGCAATCTTCCTGAATTTTCAGAAGCTGATGGTGCCTTATTGTTATGGATGTTTCATTATACAGCAAGCAGGCGAATTATGCGCTGCCAGCAAAGAGCGGGGGTGAAGGGGAGATCATGGTTGATGGGTTCACTGATAATTGAGCGTATCCAGATGTGTTTGGACGCAGCCGTTTGATAAATATCGCAGTATTTTCTTTTATGGTAAAGTATCACGGTATATTGTTTGCTAAGGATGGAATTATGCAGAATTCGGTGCTAGGCGGGCAGTTTCGGGTTGGAAATCAGATCAGAGCAGGGCATGGCTGGTCGGAATTCCAGGGGGAGAGCGAATCAGGGAAGGCCGTAATCATCCGGAAACTTGATTTTGGACAGGGCGCTGGAACCGATCTGCTGAAGCGGCTTGAAGCGGCCAGGGAGAAGCTCGGGTCCATATCGGAACAGTCCTGCAGCGCCTGGCTCGCAGTCTGTGAGCATGATGGCGCTGCGCTTGTCATCTCCCGGGCATTTTCTGGAAAATCGCTTGCAGAACGGATCGATTCCGAAGGCCCCCTCTCTTTTGAAGAGAGCATAAAGCTGGCTTATGAGTTGGCATCGTACCTGCGGTCTTTGCATAAGGCCGATATTCTGCAAGGTTTTTTTGAAGCGGAGAATATTTCCTGCGATGCCGAATTGCCGGTTCCGGTTGTGACAGGCCCGGCACCGGCAGTCTTTTTGGATTTGCCTTCCGCTCTTGGATCCGGTTTCCTTTCGGAGCAGGCAGGTATTGCGCCGGAGCTTTTCGCTGGCAATTCTGCAGATCCCTGTTCTGATGTCTATGCACTGGGAGCAGTTCTCTACCAGGCGCTGACAGCCCATCCGGTTCCCAGGACGGATCTCTCCCCCGGGAAGACAGTGATCGTCACCTGGCTTCCCAGTCGTCTGCGGGCCGATATACCCGAGGAACTGGATCAGCTGGTGGGAGCCTGTTTGCACCCTGAACGTAAGAATCGTCTATCCGGGCCGGATGAAGTCCTTGCTGTGCTTGAAGGGATGCTGTCGCAGGTGGAGGAACCCGTCCAACCCGTGGCCATGGGAATGGAGGATTCGCTTGTGGGCCAGACACTGGGCCCATACCGGCTGGTGGAGCGTCTCGGGCAGGGCGGAATGGCCGCAGTGTATAAAGGCTACGAGCCTGCACTGAACCGCTATGTGGCGATAAAGATCCTGCCGCAGTTCTTTGCCAGTGATCCCAATTTCACCGCACGCTTTCACCGGGAGGCAAAAGCTGTCGCCCAGCTGACCCATCCGAATATCGTGCCGATTTACAATTTTGGCGAGGCCAACGGCATTACGTACATCGCCATGCAGTTGGTTCATGGGGGATCGCTGAAATACGAGCGCGGGGAGAGGATGGGTTTCCGTGAAGCCCTGCAGCTGCTCCTGCCAATCACCCGTGCGCTGGGTTATGCGCATCAGCATGGGGTCATCCACCGTGATGTGAAGCCCAGCAATGTGCTCATCAGCGAGGACGGCTGGCCGCTGCTGGCTGATTTCGGATTGGCGAAGATGACGGAAGCGACCGGTGAAAAACTGACTGGCACAGGTGTGGGCATGGGAACCCCGATGTATATGTCCCCGGAGCAGGGACAGGGTGTGGAAGTCGATCACCGCAGTGATATCTACTCGCTCGGGATTATGCTGTATGAACTGGTGACCGGGGATGTGCCCTTCCGCGCAGACACCCCGATGGCGATTGTGATCAAGCACATGACTGCGCCGATGCCGATGCCGCGCAGCCTGAACCCGGATATCCCGGAGGCGGTGGAATCAATCATCCTTAAAGCGACTGCAAAAGATAAGGCAGACCGGTTTCAGACTGCAGAAGAAATGATTGAAGCCATGGAGCGGGTGCTCGCTGGAAGCCCGCTTTCTGAAAACCTCAGGACGGAATTAGCCAAGCCATCCGCGTCTGCGCCGGCGAAGCAAACCTCATCGGAGGAGAAGAAGCCTCGCAGGAAGCTCAAGCCGTTTCAGTGGGTATCGTTCGCAATCCTCGGGATTTTGGGCGCTTGCCTGCTGAGTGTCGCGCTGATGGGAATATTTACCATCTGCCCGCCGCAGGGACCCTGGCCGCAGCCTCCCTGGTGTGAAGGGTCGCCGTTCCAGTTTTCAATTGGAGCAGTGACGCCTGTGGAGCAGTCTCCGATTCTTGAGCCGGCAGAACAGGTTGAACCAGTTGAACCGGCAGCGGCTGAGGGGCAAGATCCACTTACCCCAGAACTCAAACTAAAAATCTGCCAGATAACTGACACCGGCGGTGTGGATGATAAATCATTCAACGCCAGCGCCTGGAAGGGCGTAGAAGATGCAGTGACAGAGCTGGGAGTCGAGGGCAAGGTACTCGAGTCACAGCAGCAGACCGACTTTGAGAAGAACATCAACGCTTTCATTGAAGAAGGCTGTGATCTGATCATTCCTGTTGGGTTCCTGCTCGCTGACGCCACCGCCGCTGCTGCGGAAGCGAATCCGGATCAGATATTTGCGATCGTCGACGTTGACTGGGTTGTTTCAGATAATGTGGCCAACCTGATATTCCAGACCGATGAGGCCGCCTTTATGGCTGGCTACCTCGCTGCAGCAATATCCCAAACTGGCACAGTCGGTACCTTCGGCGGCATGCAGATCCCGACCGTGACCATTTTCATGGATGGTTTCTATTATGGTGTCCAGTATTTCAACGAAATAAAAAGCGCCAATGTCAAGGTCCTGGGTTGGAATCCCACTTCACAGACCGGTCTGTTCACCAACACCTTTGAAAGTACAGATGATGGTCGGAGTATGGGGGAAAGCCTGATGGATGAAGGCGCTGATGTAATCCTGCCTGTTGCAGGTCCGGTAGGCTTAGGCACAGCTGCCGCTGTTCAGGATCGCGGGAATGCATGGATTATTGGAGTTGATGCGGACTGGACTCTAACTGCACCTGAATACACGGATGTGATCCTGACATCTGTTCTCAAGCTGATCGATACAGCAGTATTTGACCAGGTGGCTCGAGTTTTTGACGGCACCTTCGAAGGCGGAGTGATTACCTATACTCTGGCGGATGGTGGTGTGGGCCTGGCGTCCAATGGTGAGATTGCTAATATTGACGAAGGGCTGCGAAATGAGCTGGAAGAAATTAAATCAGGTATCATCAACGGCACGATTTCTGTGAATGGTGAGTGAAACTCAGGTTTAGCAGGGATTTTTCCGGGTGGTAAGGATTCGTGAGGACAGCTCCTTGAGCTTGATTGTTCATTGCATCCAGGAATGAGGATCAATATCCTCAGCCATTTATTTATTCAACTACAGGAGACCCCATGGAAAACTTTTCCGGTAAACTTGTTTTTAAATCCAGCGCTCCTGACCGCAAGCCTTTTCCCCTTAATAAAAGTGAGGTCATTATTGGGCGCACTGCGCCGGCTGATCTGGCTCTGGATTCCAGCACAGTTTCACGCAGCCATGCGAAGATAACCTGTAGCGACGGTGTATATTTCATCGAGGACCTCGGGAGCAGCAACGGCACGCGTGTGAATGGCCATGCACTGGTGGCTTCACACAGGTTGTCGCATGGAGATGTAATACGGGTTGGGCTCGATATTTCACTGGTGTTCGAGCAGCCATCTGCCGTGGAAGCGATCATGACACGCCAGGTGCAGCAGCCGGAGTTTTCCGGCACCATTGTGGTGAACATGGAGAACCTGGCCTCGGCCCCCAGCGAAGTGCCGCAGGTCCGGGAAACCATGATCGATACCGGCGATCCTGGTGCCGCCCTTGGAACAACACCGGATGCTCCACCAACCCTGACTGTGACTCTGGCCGGCGAGAGCGAGCAGGATTACAAGCTGACCGAGGAGAGGGAAACGCTCGGCAGGGCCGATGATAATTCCATAGTCATACAGTCTCCGATTATCTCGCGCAATCACCTGGCATTTGAGAGGAGCCCGGAGGGTTATGAAGTTGTAATGCTCCCCGGGGCGACGAACCAGGTTTCCTGCAACGGCCGTATCCTGGAGGAGCGCAGGCTGCTGCTGCATGGGGATGTGCTGCGGGTGGACAGCAGTCTCCCGGGCATGATGGTAACCATGGTATTCAAGGCTCCTGCCCAGGCGGGAGCTGCGGTACCGCTGCGCATCCAGTTCGGTGAGAAGGATGTGCTTATCTTCGGACGCGACCCATCGTGCGATATTACCCTGAACATGCCGACCGTCTCGCGCTATCATGCCGAGGTCAAGCGTGTAGGACGAAGGTATTTTATCAACGATCTGCGCAGCTCAAACGGCTCGTATGTCAACAACAAGCGGGTTGAAGGTGATGTTTGGCTTAATCCGGACGATGTGATCCGCATCGGCCCGTACCGGTTTGTGATGGGTGAGGATGCTTTCACCGCATATGAGGACACCGACGGCCTGCGGGTGGAAATCTACAACCTCAAGAAGTGGGTGCGCAAGGATCTGAACCTTCTGCAGGATATTTCGCTCATTTTCCAGCCGCGAGAATTCATCGTCGTGGTGGGGCAGAGCGGCGGTGGAAAATCCACGCTGGTGGATGCCGTAGCCGGTTACCGACCGGCTACCGACGGCAAGGTTTTTGTGAATGATATCGATGTCTACCAGGATTTCGACGCGGTCCGCAGTGAGATTGGCTTTGTACCGCAGAAAGACATCATCCACATGGAGCTGACTGTCTACCAGGCGCTGGATTATGCAGCCCAGCTGCGAATGCCCTCCGACACCAAACCCGATGAACGCCATGCAAGGATCATGGAAGTGCTGCAGGACCTCGACCTCACCCACCGCAAGGATGTTCAGATCAGCGGGCTGAGCGGCGGGCAGCAGAAGCGGGTGTCCATCGGGGTGGAGCTGCTCACCCGCCCCGGCCTGTTTTTCCTGGATGAACCGACATCCGGGCTGGACCCGGGCACCGAAACTGCATTTATGCACCTGATGCGACGCCTGGCCGACCAGGGGCGAACCATTGTAATGGTCACGCATGCCACGAAGAATGTGATGCTTGCGGACAAAGTCGTATTTCTTGCACGCGGCGGCTATGTGGCCTGGTATGGTCCTCCCAATGAAGCGCTGACGTATTTCGATCAGTTTCGCAGCGAGCACGACCGCCGTTCCCGACCGATGGAATTCGACCAGATCTATACCATTCTCGACAATCCCTCGCTTGGCGGCGGGAAAGAATGGGCGGAGCGCTTCCAGGCGTATACCGCACATGAAGACTATATTGTTTCTCCACTGGCAGCCTGTAAGCGGGACGAAAAAAACCCCGCTGATAAACCTGCAAAGAAGGCGAAACGGAAAGGATCACGGATTTCCGGCTGGAAGCAGTTCCTTGTGCTTTCGAAACGAAATATCCGCATCCTTACTCGCGACCGGTCGAGCCTGATCCTGATGCTGGTGGCAGCACCTGCGGTGGCTGCGCTGGATCTGATCATTGCACCGCTGGTGGGGAAAGCGCCCTTTTCGTTTTTTGGGGGAGATGCCATCAACGGCAGTGTGACACTGTTCATCCTGACGATGTACACACTGCTGGTAGGCGGCATGTCGCAGATGCGAGAGTTCGTCAAGGAATCAGACATCTACAAACGAGAACGGTTGGTGAACCTGAGAATTGTTCCCTATGTCACTTCAAAAGTCTGGGTGGCGCTGATGCTTTCGTTTTACCATGCGCTGGCCTACACCGTCCTGCATGCGATTGCGTTTGAAATGCCGCCCGGGATGGATGTTTTTCTGCAGGTGTATCTCACGCTGACGCTGGCAACGATGACGGGAATGATGCTCGGACTGCTGGCTTCAGCTATCGCACCCAACGCCGGATCTGCACCTCTTACACTGATCCTGTTCATCATCCCGCTGATCGTCCTCAGCGGCTCGCTGGCTCCGATCCCTCCCCAGATCAACCAGTTTGCATCGACGCGGTGGGTGTTCCAGGGCTTAATGGGGATCATGGGTGCAGGATCGGATATTGCCGCCGATCCCTGTTGGGCTCTGGATGAGGACCTGCGTGCCGGTATGACCCTGGAGGACAAATCCACGTTTGACTGCAGGTGCATGGGGATCAATATCTTTAAACCGGATTCATGCAATTTTCCCGGTGCAGGCGATTTCTACGTTCCGGAAATTGACATGGATGTTCCTGTTGAACCGAACCCACTTCCACCCCGGCCGCAGGAACCAGTTGTGCCGGATGCCCCGGATCCACCTGAGGATTCCTACGACCAGGTGGCAATGGCACAGTATTTCAATGCTCTGCAGGCATACCAGGATTCCGTACGGGATATCCAGGATGATTATCGCAACCAGATGTTCCTGTATGAGGCGACGGTCGAGGTCTATCAAAACGAGATGATCCAGTACCAGGAAGACCTGGCTCATTACAATATCGCCCGCGTAGCCGCAGTCAAAGGTGCTGAGAGTGTGATGGACACAATTTCAGACAAATATGGCTGGACCTGGGTGGATAAGAGTGATCGATCGGTTTATTATCCCTGGCTGGCGCAGGCATGGCTGGCACAGATCGGGATTGTTGGAGCGTACTATGGGATCATTCTGATTTTGATCAAGCGAAAGGATGTGAAATAGATCATGCAGAGAAAACCTCTACTCTTTTTGCTGGCTTCCTGTATGTTTCTGCTGTTCGCCTGTGCACCAGCCCCTGCATCCTCCGCTGATCTGCCCCGTACTTTGACGCCGATGAGCGCTGCAATTCAGGAGACGGTAACAGCCAGAGCATTGGAAGCTTCCAGCGGTGACGACAACCTGGCAACTGCAGTATCCAACGCTACACAGCAGGCGGAATGGATCTATGCCACTCAAACTGTCCGGGCGAGTCTCAATGAGCCTTCCCGTCTGGCAACGGCAACAGCTATTGCACCGGTAGTAGCTGAGATGCCGTTATACGGCATAGACCCGGGTGATGGGTATGTGGCCTGGATCCACGACCCGGTAACGCTCGAGCTGGTCGGCTATCAGCAGGCTGACAATGCCAGCGATTACCCCGCAGTGACCGCAGCAGACTTTGTGGTTGTAAGTGATATCACCTGGAATACGTTCAACAGCATCGCCGGCTGTGGGTTTCTCTTCCGTTCGGATGGGGACGCTGTCAGGCCAACCCAGTACACAATCCTGATGGAACGGATTGCAAGCGGCCAGATTACATTCACCGCATCTGTGAAGGGTGAGCTGAGTAACTATCATAAACGCTATCCAAAAAACGAGGACCCGTCCTTTGATTGGGCCAATGATGCCACCAACCGGCTGGCCCTGGTTGTTCGCGGCAACCTCATCGATATCTACACAAACGGCATTTATATCGGCCAGGTGGATATCACCCGGGAACCACCACCGCGTTCTTCAGAGGCTGAATCAGAGGCGATTTCGGAGCTTTCAGCGGATCAGCAGTCACGGCTTGAACACCAGGCTGAAGAGGAAGAGGAAAACGTGGACCGTGTTTCAGCTGAGCTTAATGAAGCGAGTCAGAATTTTGTAAAGAATCAACCTTTTTTCTATGATGGTTTCCTGGCGTTTCTGGCCGTCAGTGATACAGGAAGGGCAACCTGTACTTTTGAAAACGCGTGGTTGTTTATTCTTGCTGATTAAATGCCGGCGCGAACAGACAGCAGCTGGAAAAAGGCATCCGAACAAGAGCTGGATCAGCTTCATAAAGCTGCTCCCCTTGGGAAACGATACAGTAAGATCTTCCAGACAGTCTTCTGCTGTTCATTCATGCCTGACCCTGCCGACTATATTGTTGCAGCACCAAAAACGATTGGAACAGATCGATGATGGAGATTCGTTAGTCGATTTCAGGCTGCCCATGGATGTCCGTGGCACCATTCTGATCAACATTCGTCATGCAGTGGGGAGGGAAGGGCTTTAGATTGTGTTTTCGCGGTATTGATTGTGCAGGATAGAAGCGTTTCCCGTTGGACAAATCCCGGGCTCACGGCAGGCAGAGATAGAGGGGTAAAACAGCACAATTGTCGATCGGACCGGCTGCCAGAAGAAAAGCAACAGATTGAATCCTGCACATCCAGCTTTTCAGAACCTGCAGTTCGCTGGCACTTGTAATGGCAGAGCTGCCGGCTGCAGCTATCAGGCGGTTGGCCATCAGGGGGAGGATCCAGGGCGCTGCGGGAGTAAACAGCTGGCTGGTGTCGGAGGCACAGGTGCAGGTTTGCACGGCGGACCGCGCGCCGACCTCAGGACTGGCGGTGCTGGATGGCTTGATTGATGACGGAGGTTTCTTTGGTAATGAGAAAGTACAAACCGGGGCACAATCGTCCAGGTGTTAAACGACCCTGCCGGGGAATCCGTGTTCAAGAGCCTCAGGAGTATCTGTATATCTGATCTGTGTGACGGAGGAGCTCAGTGTCGTCCGTAAAGTCAGTATAAGCAATACTCCGAGTGCAATCTGTGGGAGAGCGTCCTCAGCGTTCCAAAGATCACCCCATGTTTACACCCTGCAGGTGATCCACAAACCCCTGCTTCCCTCGTATGATAATTTCAAAAGGAGGCAGTGATGACAGGTTTTTTGAAGGATCCGCTTTCCCCAACGATGTTCCCCCCGCATTCCGATATGCGCACCCTGGCAGGTTTCCGCCGTACGATGTCTGATGGCGATCAGCAGCTGCTGGACGAACTGCTTGGTACCGTGGACCAGCACTGGCCTTTTGAGCAGTCTGCAGCACATCTTACCAGGCTGGACCTGCTGCTGCTGACCATGGTCGTGGAACAGCATAAAAGGCTGAAACAGCTGGAGGGCTGTGCTTCCTGAATTGGGCCGCTGCCTGGATGGCGACATCATACAGGACAGTGGGATCGCTTGCGCAAAGTCCTTTCCTGCGCTACTCTGTTCACAGGTTTGTTCTTAAAACAGCAGGAGTGGGGTTTAGATCGGGCTTAGAAGCGGCAGCGCGGCGCAAGGGAGCGATCATGCAGGCGTCACCGGAATGGTATTACCAGCATGTCCTCGGGGGATTGTTCGGGCAGGCATTGGGGGATGCGTTTGCCATGCCCGCGTACCTGACTCCACAAGATACCTGGGATTATTATGATGGTTGGCTCGACCGCTTTTACCCGGCACCTGTAGATCATCCCAATCATGCCGGGCTTGTTGCCGGCCAGATCACCGACGATACACAACAGGCGATCGCATTGGCAGAAGCAATCCTTGAGGATGGTGAGGTAACGGTAAACGGCACCGCGAGAGCCCTTGTAAACTGGTATCAACAGATTAACGGTGAGCACAGCAGTTATGTCGGCATCAATACCCGGCAGGCCTGCCGGGCGATTCTTAAAGGTGCAGATCCCTATACCACTGGAACATCGGGGGATACCGATGGTGGTGCGATGCGCATTCTGCCGGTGGGATTGATCAACGCAGGGAATATTGATCTGGCAGTAAAAGACACTGTTACAGCATGCACACCTACCCACTACACACGTGTAGCGATTTCAGCCGCAGCTGCAGTGGCCAGTGCAGTGGCACAGGCACTCGTGCCGGGCGCCAGCCTGGAGGAAATCCTCTCGGCAGGAACACGAGGTGCCGGTATGGGGGCAGCCTATGGCCGTACCTGGCTGGGCGCAAGTGTATCCCGGCGTATTGATCTCGCCCTTGCTATTACACAGGGAAACGGCGGTCTTTTTGAAAAAATCATGGATCTGCATGATATCGTTGGCAGCACCCTCGCAGCCAGTGAGACAATCCCCTCTGCTTTTGGCGTGCTCGCATTGGCAGAAGGAGATCCCGTCTCGGCGGCCCGGTTTGCTGCTGCACTTTCAGGCGATGCGGATACTGTTGGCGCGATTGCATGCGCCATAGCCGGTACCTGGAAGGGTATCGAGGTGTTTCCGGAGGAAGTGATAAACACGCTGGAAGAGGTCAATCCCGGCATCAACTTCCGTCCCGTAGCCAGCCGCCTGACAGAGCTGCTGCTGAAGCGGCTTGGTGCCTGATCAGTCTCCCCATTCGGTATCTCCCCGTTTTTTCAGGCCCTATAGTAGAGGTTGTTAATCAATTTAATAAGGCAGAAATGGAAAACACTTCCCTCACTGGATAGTCTGCCCC
Source organism: Anaerolineales bacterium (assembly GCA_016927115.1). Classification (GTDB taxonomy): domain Bacteria; phylum Chloroflexota; class Anaerolineae; order Anaerolineales; family E44-bin32; genus JAFGNH01. Next base: position 18,824 of record JAFGNH010000138.1, read on the forward strand.
GACAGTATGGTTCTCAGCCATCAATCGTGTATGATAAAGTGAATCCCATTGTTTTGGAGCCCACAGCGAAGGGTGTGGGAGGGAGAGGGAATGACAGCAGAACTATGGATCGGCCCGGCAGCCAGCGGGAAGACAACAGCCTGCATCAGGCTGGTACGGGAGGTTAAAGCACAGGATCCACTGGCTCCAGTGACTATGCTGCTGCCGGACCGGCGTCAGGCAGCTTCCTTCCGCCGTCGCCTGGCTTTCGATGGCGGCACGATCCATGCCGAGGTGGGAACTTTTGGTGATCTGTACCGTGAGGTACTGCTTCTATCCGGGCAGCATGTTATGCTGGCATCTGACCCGGTCATTTTGCGTATTCTGCGTACCTGTATCGACCAGGCACTGCAGTCGGGCAGGCTTGTGTATTTTGCGCCTATCGCTCACAGGCCGGGCTTCCTGAAAATGCTGCACGATCGATTTGGCGAGCTTCAGCGAGCAGACCTTGTCCCTGATCCTTTCCGTCAGACAGCCGCGGGCAGAGGACCTGCGCTCGAAGAAATGGCGGAGCTTTATACGCTGTATCAGCAGACCATGCGCGATCTCGGCTGGGATGATCTGTACAGCATGAACCAGCGGGCGCTTCAGGTACTGCGATCCACACCGGGCGTGATCCAGCACTTGAAGGCAGTGGTTGTCGATGGATTTGAATCTTTCAATCCTGCTCAGGTCGAAGCGCTGGCATTGGCTGCAAATCAGGTCAGGCAGCTGGTTGTTACCTTACCGGGGCAGGTGGATTGGCAGAGGGTTGTTTTTTACCGGTTTGAGAAAGCAGCTTCACTGCTGCAGGAACGGATACCCGATTTGCAAATACACTCCCCGCGGCAGGAGACGTATCTTACAGGGCCTTTGAAAGCAATTGAAAGAGATCTGTTTGAATCAGTGATCGAGCCATTTTCAGGCAAGGCCGATGTAAGGATGCTGGAGGCGCGCTCACCGGTGGAGGAGGCACGCCAGGCACTGCGCTGGGTGAAGGCAAGGAAAATCCGGAACGATGTGCGCCTGTTTGACTGTGCGATTCTTGTCCCGGAAATCGAGCGTTACCGGCCGCTGCTTGTCGAGGCGGCTGCTGAGTTCCATGTGCCCATTCGCTTCACACAGGGGTCCGTCCTTTTGAGTTCTCCCCCCATCGCGGCACTGATGGATTTCCTTCATTTACCGGTATTTAACTGGCCGCGACAGCTGGTTCTGGACAGTCTGCACTCTCCTTATCTTGATTTTCCCGCCGCCGGTACGATCGACCGGATAACAGACCGGTTGGAGGAAGTCAGCATGTTCGGCCAGGTTGTCGAAGGGCTGAGCCAGTGGGAGGAAACACTGCAGCGGCTGGCAGCAGCTGACCCGGACAAGGTTCAACCGGATCGATTATCCCTTCAGGACCTTCCATCTGGTGAGGATGCAAAAGAGCTATGGGCATATCTGGAGCAGTTGGCGTCCTTTCTTCACCCGCCGGAAACCGGCACCACCACGGCCTGGGTAACCTGGCTCGAGGATCTGCTCGAGCAGGTATCCTTCTTCAAGAACTGTGAGAGCAGCCTGGATCAGGCGGCGGCTCTTGAGCTGAGGGAAGTCCTCCGGTCACTCGTTCTTGCGGAACATGTGGCTGGTGATCAAACCGAATCATACGCAGATTTCCTGCAGGAGCTTGAGGCAGTATTGGAAACAACCAGTTTCCAGGAGAAGGTTGACTGGAAGCAGCCGGCTGTCCAGGTGCTTACCCTGCTCGAAGCCCGCGGGATGCGGTATAAAGCAGTCGCTGTCCTCGGGTTGGCAGAAGGTATCTTTCCGGGAATCGAACGAGAGGATCCGTTCCTGGATGAAACGATCCGGCGGGATCTCGGGCTGGAGCCAAGGATCGAGCGTTCACAGGAAGGTCTGTTCTATCTGGCCCTGACCCGGTCCGACCGGTTCCTGCTGCTCACGCGCCCGACTCTGGCTGAGGATGGTGAGACCTGGGAGCCTTCAGCGTACTGGCAGATGGTTTCACAGATACTTCTTGAGAAGCCGATTGAATTTCCCTCGGGTGCTCCAGAGCAGCTGGAATTTGCCGCATCGGAACAGGAATTCCTTTTCCGTTTGGTGCAGAATGGCGGGATCCCCGGGGATTTTTTTGGCGGCCTGGAATCCCGCTGGGAACAGCTGCAGTTCACATCCTCTATTCTTCAAGAACGGTTGGCTCGAATCCCGGCAGGTCTGCATGAAGGCGACCTGACTGAAGCAGCCCCGATGCTGACAGAAAGATTCGGGCCATCACATGTATGGAGTGCAAGCCGGGTTGAGCAATATGCCCAATGTCCATTTGAGTTCTTTGCAGGGTCGATTCTGGGGCTGGAAGCGCAGGAACCCCCCGTACCCGGCATGGATGCAGCCCAGCTGGGATCATTGCTCCACGCTGTTCTCGAGGAAACATACAAGCTGGCGGAAGATCCATCCGATCCCGGATCCGTTCTGCAGGCGCTGGAGAAGATATCCGCTGAATCTTTCGAAGCAGCACCTCTGACCTATGGTTTCCGGCCTACAGCTTACTGGGAACTGGAGAAATCAGAATTCAAGGCAATTCTGGAAAATGTTATCCGGGTGCTTGGGGAACGCCAGCGTTCATCAGGATGGGTTCCGCGGGTATATGAAGCGTTCTTTGGTATGCGGGGAGCGCCGCCGCTGCAGGTGAAGGATCAGGATGATATTTTCCTGTTCCGGGGTTTGATTGATCGTGTGGACGTCAGTACTGAAGGGGAGCTCTGCATTATCGATTATAAGACGGGGTCGAGTCATCTCTCTAAACGTGACCTGGTCGAGAGCAGGCGGCTGCAGCTTCCTTTATATGCCATGGCAGCTTCGGATTGTCTGAAGCTGGGGCAGACAACAGAAGGTTTGTATTGGGCACTGCGCAGGAATGAGGCCGGGAGTCTGCTGCTCAGCTCATTCAGGGCAGAGCTTGATGGTAAGGAGTACTCCGGCATACAGGGTGCACTGCAGCTGGCACGCGAGCATGCAGGGCGGCATATCCGCTCGATCCGTGCGGGGAAGTTCCATCCGCAGCCGCCGTCCGACGGCTGCCCATCCTATTGTCCGGCGGCAGCCTGGTGCTGGCGCTTCAACCCCGGGAGGTGGAAGTGAATTCACAGGAGCAGAAGCTGCTTGAAACCCTGGGGCTGACAGATGTACAGCAGTCAGCGGTGCTGTGCAGGGATTCGCTGGTGCTGGTGACAGCGGGTGCCGGATGCGGTAAGACACGTACCCTTGTGGGGCGGTATCTCTGGGCAGTACTGCAGGGAATACCACCACGCAGGATGGCAGCGATCACCTTCACAGAAAAAGCTGCACGTGAAATGCGGAACAGAGTTCGCTCCAGCATCAACCACATGGTGCAGCTGGCAACGGAAAACAACGAACGCTCCCTCTGGGAGGAAGCAGCATCACAGATGGATGGCGCACGGATCGGTACGATTCACAGCCTGTGCGCTGAGCTGCTCCGATCTCAGCCGGTGGAAGCGTTACTGGACCCCGACTTTACTGTACTCGATGAAGGCATTGCGACTGTGGCTCGAATGGATGCGGTGCGCAGCAGTATCGCCTGGGCTGCCGGTGAAGAGACTCTGGTACCGCTGTTCCAGCTCCTGTCTCCCACAAGAACAGCTGATCTTGTGGCCGGAATGATCACGCGCCGGCTCGATCTCTCGTCACTTGCTGAAGCTGATGGCACTTCACTGGCAGCGGACAGGGTAGGGACGGCACTGGAGGGTTTCCTTTCAAACCCGCTGGTGAAGGACTCCGTGTCCGGATTACTATCTTTGCAGGCTGATGGCAGTCTGCTTGAGGATGCTGGTGAGAAGCTGGCTGCACAGATAAAAAACCTGCTGCAAAGCTGGAATGAAATAACGGATGATCTTGATGAGGGCAGGGTTCTGGATGCCGTAAAAGGTCTTTTTACTGTCCGCAGAAGTAACATGGCGTTGAACGTCGGGAAGAAGACCAGTGCTGCAAAGGAACTTTTGCGGCAGTTAAGAGAGATATATGAGGCCGAAGTGGAGCCCTGGCTGGGTGGGAAAGCGAGAGATACGGAGCCTGATGCAGCACTGGAAGAACGATACCCCACTGATTTGAACCGGTTATTTCGTATCTTTGATTTCGGGAAGGCGCAGTATCTGGCTGAACTGGACCGACGTCAGGCGCTTGACTTCGACGGACTTGAAGCTGGTGCACTGGCTCTGCTGGAAAATCCGCACATCCGCCGGAACTGGCAGAAGAAACTCGACCTTCTGTTCGTTGATGAATTCCAGGACACCAATGCCCGCCAACGGGATATCCTGTTTGCCCTGACTGAGCAGCCGTCAACCGGGTTATTCCTGGTGGGAGATGCACGCCAGAGCATCTATCGTTTCCGGGGGGCTGATGTGACGGTTTTCCGCCAGATGGAATTGGAAACGGTGGCCGGGTCGGGAAGCACAATCGAGCTGCAGGCTACATTCAGGGCACACGAGCATTTGCTGCGTACCCTCGATATCCTTGTGGGGGAGCCAATGTCTGTGGTGGGAGAACAGGTGCTTTATCGTGTTCCTTATACGGCTCTTTCTTCCAGCCGCCCTGAAAATGAGGGGGACTCACCCTGCGTTTCTGTTTTGCTGGGCACAGGGTCGAACGCCGGAGAGGCAAGGCCGACAGCTGCTGCAGCACTGGCAGAGGACCTGGTACAGAAAAAGCAACAGGGAGAGTTTAAGGAGTGGGATGAGGTAGCGATGTTATTCCGCGCGTCCACAGGTTTTCCCGAGTATGAGGAAGCACTGCAAGCCAGGGGTATTCCATTTGTAACAGTTGCAGGAAAAGGATTTTATGAGCGTCCTGAAATTCGTGATGTGTTGAATATTCTGGCAGCCCTGGCTTCTCCACGCGACGATGCTGCTATGGCGGGGCTGCTGCGGTCGCCGGCAATGGGAATGTCAGATTTAGGACTGCTTCAGCTGCGATCAGCCGCGTCAGAAGCTTCACTGTTTGACGCGCTCTCTGTTGCAGACAATCTGAATTCGAAAGATGAAAGTGCACGTTTGCGGGCACTTGAATTCGTAAAAATATTCCTGCCGCGGGTGGATCGGGATACGGTTTCAGTCTTGCTGAAGGATGTGCTGGACTGGCTTGATTACCGGCCGATGCTGGCTTCAACAGGAGCCCGTTTGTGGCGGAATCTGGATAAACTTGTGGAAGATGCCCGGTCCAGCGGGATGGTACGTGTGCGCTCCTTCCTGCAGTATGTACGTACATTGCGAGATGTCGGTGTACGTGAAGGCGAAGCCCCTTCCAGGGCTGAAGGTTCAGTCCGTTTGATGACCATCCATAAGGCAAAAGGCCTGGAATTTCCGATTGTCGTGCTGGCAGATGCTTCGCGCACAGTGGGAGGGCGAAGCAGTCCGCTATATTTCCATCCGCAGACCGGTTTTGTCTTCAGCTATGATAAATCCGATGTGCAGCCTTTGCTGTACAGGTATGCCAGGTGGGTTGATTTGCAGCAGGAACAGGCGGAGGATCTGAGGCTGCTCTATGTTGCAGCGACACGTGCGCGTGAGAAGCTCGTAATAAGCGGATTCCTCAGTGAACAGTCTCGGGGGTGGATTGCTTCCGGCTGGACAAAGCTGCTGCTGGAAACAGTCGGCCTGACTGCTGAGGATGCAGCCGCCGAAAAGGGTTGGCGTGAGATTTTCCTGGAGAATGGTGAAAGTATCAGATTCAAGGTGTTTGCAGACACATATTCAGAGGAGGAGCTGCCGGAGAAGGAACCGGTGATAAGAGCGCTGCAGGGGGCTTCTCTTCTTGGATCTGTGATAGAGGAAGTCGTTGATTCGGATGATGATGAAAACCCTGAGCGAGATTGGCGGGCAACCGGCCGGGACTATGCGCCGGCAGCAGCCGTAGGCAGCATGGTTCATGCGGCACTGCGCAGCTGGCTTTTCCCGGAAAATGAAGAGCTGATAGATTTACTGGAAGCCGCGGCGTTTGCAGAAAGGTTGATTGATACCAGGCAGCGGAGGCAGGCTGTCCGGAAATCGGTTCGACTGCTTGACCGGCTGCGATCACATCCGATGTGGGAGGAAATCAACGGGGCGGATGAACGCTACTTCGAAGTACCCTATACTCTCCCCGGCATCGACAGCCGCGGCACAGATACAGGGCGTATCGATATGCTGTATAAGAAAGAAGATCGATGGATCGTGGTGGATTACAAAACGGAAAACCTGAAAAGCGAAGAAGATATCCAAAAAGCTGTACAGGAATATTCCGCACAGATGGAACGTTACCGCAGGGCTGTCCGGCTGCTGCTGAATGCAGAACCGGCCGTTCAGATCTGTTTTCTGGACGCAATGGAATCTATACATGTTGAGAGCGTTTGATAAAATACCTGCCAGAAGGCTGATAATTTTAACCTGTAAATCGGCGGCAGATGCCTAGAAGCGGAAAAGAGGATTGGATGAAGGTTCAGGAATGGCTTCCGGTAGTACTATCGGTGTTGATCATTGTCCTGGTAGCGGTGATTGAGAAGCAGAGCAAGGCTATTGCTGCGGTAACAGCGACCATGCCGCTGACCATCCCGCTGGCGATCTGGATTGTGTATTCCTCCAGCCGGGGGGATCAGGGTGAGGTCACCGGGTTTACGTTCAACCTTTTTCTGAGCATCCTGCCCACGGTCACTTTTGTGATCGCGGCATGGCTGGCAGCCAGAAACGGCGCCAGACTGGGGGGGATCCTCCTCAGTGGTTACCTCACCTGGGGTGTGTCGGTTGGATTATTATTTACTGCGCGCCGCCTGCTGAGCCTGCCCTGAAGCAGCGGGTTCCAACCGAAGCGACGTCTACGGTGCGGAACTCTCGATCGGATATCCTGCTGCCGCCCAGGCGTTCATACCGCCGGAAGAGCTTGTGACCATGCTGAAACCCGCGTTAAGCAGCAGGTCGCGCCCCGCAGCACTGCGGTTACCCGAGCGGCAGATAAGAACAACGGTCTGATCCCGGGGAACTTCATTCAGGCGTGCCCCCAATACATCAAGAGGAATCAGAACAGCCTGTGGCGCATGGTATTCATCCCATTCTTCCTGAGTCCGTACATCGAGCAGGAAGGCGCCATCCTCAACAAGCTGGTAAGCTTCTTCAACAGAGATTTCCAGGGGAAAGGCTGCTGCCTCCACTGCTGCTGGTTCAACAATACCCTGTGACTCCAAAGTTGAGGCGCATCCGGACGCAGTAAGCAGAACGACTGCAAGTGTAACGATGATTACCGGGCGAAATCTTTCATTCAATGAACGAGTAAACATACTTAACCTCTGATCTTTTACCGGTTTTGATTCGTCTCCAGATCTGAAAGTTACATTCCCGGAGAGATCAGGAAAGTATATCAGGTTTCCTTGATTGATTTTACAGACCGGGTTTATTCTTCCTGATGTTCTGTTTCCTCCTCCGGCAGTTTGCCGACAGGCAGGATCAGAGTGAAGGTGCTTCCTTTCCCCGGTTCACTATTCACCCGCACAGAGCCGTGATGTGCTTTGAGTACACTATCCACCACTGCGAGACCAAGCCCGCTGCCTGGTATGGTAATTTTCTTGCCCCGGTAGAAGCGGTCGAAGATGTAGGGGAGGTCCTCCGGCTGGATCCCGGCACCATTATCCCGGACCTCAATCCGGGTGGAAGACTGGTCCTGCTTCCAACTGATTTGTACGGAATCGCCCTGGTTGGAAAACTTTAGGGCATTGTCGATAAGATTGGACAGCGCGAGTTCCAGATAACGACGGTCCGCATGGATGGAACAATCCTGTTCGGTTTCGATCTTCATGGAAATGCCCTGTGCCTGTGCCTGAAGTATGAAGCCTTCTACGGTGGATTTTGCCAGTTCCAGTAGAGAAAAATCTGTCGGCTGCAGGGTGGTTACGCCAGCATCAAGTCGGGAAAGGTCCAGCAGGGAGTTGGTGATCCATTCCAGACGTTCGATCTGTGTATGGCTGTCGAGCATGAATTCGCGCTTCCGTGAAGGGGAAATCTTCTTTGCTCCGGTCAATAGTTCACTATAATTTTTAAGGGCAGTGATGGGGGTGCGGAGTTCATGGGATGCGTCGCTGATGAACCGGCGCAGTGTATCACGTTCCTCTGCAAGAGCGGAGAAGCTGTGTTCAAGTCGTTCAGCCATCTGATTAAAACCGGATGCGAGCCTGCCGATCTCATCGTGCCGGTTTTCCGGAGCACGCAGGGAGAGATCTGCTGCACTCATTTTTTCACTGACATCCGCCAGTTGGATAATCGGAGTGCTGACCTGGCGGCCCATGATAAGGCCGAGCACTGCCGACAGGAGCAGGGCGATAATTGCCGCAGGAAGGAATGCTTCAAGAGTGGACTGCAGTGCCTGCTGCTTGAAGTCCGGAGCGCCGCTGATCTCCAGCAGCCCCACTGGATGAGAATCGGTTCCGATTGTCCGGGATACCAGAAGGGTCGACCGAACAGGTGAATCCGCTGCAGTTTCATCTGTCAGAGTATCGTAGCTGAGTTGATAGCCGCGCAGCAGTTCGGACCGACGGATACTCATGTACCGCATCCCATCGGGGAGATCTTCAAGGTTGTCCACCAGCATGAACCACATGGGTAATCGTGCTGCTCCGGGCACCATACGGTCCATTTGAAAACGACCGTCCCAGATATCCGGAGGAGCCGTGGGCAAATTCTCCAATGAGCGTTCCAGGAACACGAAGTTGGAAAAGTCTGCAGGCCTGGAATCGACCAGGACATTCCCTTCTATATCCAGGATACGGACACGAAAATCCCCCAGAAAGGAACTTACAAATGCCAGCTGTGCCAGTTCCTCTGACTGCAGCTGCGGTGTCATGAGAGGCAGTGCTTCTTCAGCGAGTGCCGAAGCATTTGCATCCAGCGTGCCGCGCTCCTGCTCAGCCATCTGCCGGAACAACAGCCCGAAAGCCAGGCCTGCCAGAAGTGTGACTGTCAGGACTGTAAGGATCAGGTAGCTGGCGGCGAGCCGCCAGCGGATTGAAAAGAGCATAGAAAACCTCCTTGCACTGAACGATTACACTTCCGGTGCAAGTGTATCCTGAAGCATCGTATCAAAAATCAGGTTGGGGTTCAACGGAAAGTTCAGCAAAGGATCACCTCGATCACTGTCTTCGATGTCCATCCAAAATCCCTCTTCAATCGAAGGCAGAGAGATCGATGGGCCGAGCTGGACACCCAGATAGGGTTCACCCTCTGCTTCGGGATTTTCAGCCAGCGTCACATTGAAGCTGATCGTTTCATTCAGGCTGGAACGATATACTTCCAGAGTGATTGAATCGCCGGGATCATATGAGAGGAATTCCCGGGAAGCGTCCTTCTGCGTTTCAACATCCTTCCCGCAGATGCTCACCAGCACATCACCCTGTGCCAGGCCGGCCTCAGCTGCGGGAGACTCTTCTTCCACTTCTGTAAGCAGCACACCGTAAATAGCTTCCTCAGGAAGCTCTTCGGGCATCTGGAATATTTCACCTGGCCAGGGCAGTGGGAGATCCCTATCGAAGTGGGGAAGGTATTCGAAGCGTTCTGAAGGAGAACCCATCCACAGTCTGCCGCCTTCACGAATACTGTCTAACTGGCGATACCGGATTCCGAGATAAGCCTGAGTGTTTTCCTGCGGGTTGGCACCGAGTTCTACGGTAACTTCTCTGGTATCCCCGGTTTGAGACGAAACTTCGAGAATTACACTGCTGCCCGGGTCCATGGATTGAATGATTTCACTCAAATTAAAACTCTCGTCCACTGCTTCTCCATCGACCGAAAGGATAAGGTCGCCAGTCTGCAGGCCGGCTGCTTCTGCCGGACCGTTTTCCAGTACCTCAAGGACAAGGGCACCTGTCTGGAACCCCGGTCCTACACGGGCAGGAATCCCGGATTCCATTCCGCAGCAGATGCTGATACCCAGGTATGGACCGCCGTCGTCTTCTCCAACATCGATATTCAGTTTTCGCTGCTCGTCGCCGTGGAGGACGACTGCAGTGAGGGTAGTGCCGGGTTCCTCACCCTGGATAATGGCAAGCACATCCCGGGTGGAATCAACAGGGGTATCGTTAAGCTCGAGCAGAATATCACCGCGTTCGATACCCGCCTCGGCGGCCGGGCTGCCTGAAACGACATCTGATACGATGACTCCGGAAGTCTGGCTCTCTGAAGAGGTGTTTTCTGTTTCACTGTCTGTTTCAGGTGATTCGGCAGAAGCGGCGATAGGGGCGGGAGTTGTGCAGGCTGCAAGCATAACTGCTATCAGGATGAGACCAGGCAGAACCGCATATTTCCGCTGTGAGATGTGGGCTGTACTATTCATGGCGTTTCCTCCATAGATCAAATAAAGTTCTAAGGAGAATCGTCGCGCTGCTTTATTAGGGATTGTTTACAGAATGGTTTAGATTTCGCAACACAAACATGGCTCAGGGAACGAGCCGGTAGCCTGCCCCGCGGACTGTCAGGATGTGTTCCGGGTTCTCCGGATCCTTTTCCAATTTCCGTCGAAGATGGAGGATGTGGACGTCAACCGTCCGGTCACTGCCTACCGAGCTGTCGTATCCCCAGATCGATTCGATCAGTTCGGAACGAGAGAAAACTCTTCCGGGATTTTCAGCGAGGAACAGGAGAAGGCGGAATTCTAATGGAGTGAGTAGAACCTGTTTGCCTGCGCGGTGAACTTCAATCCGATTGGGATCGATAAGGATATCGCCAAAAGAAAACTCGGTGGAAGCCGGGCTGCCTGACAGATCGCCGAAGCTGCGACGCAGATGCGCCCGTACCCGGGCAATCAGTTCGCGCAGGCTGTAGGGTTTGACAATGTAGTCATCCGCTCCGAGTTCAAGCCCGAGCACGCGGTCGAGTTCTTCATCCCTTGCTGTGACCATCAGGATCGGCATCCGCTTCCCTTCCTGGCGCAATGTACGGCAGATATCGTAGCCGTTGAGATCCGGCAGGCGGATATCCAGCAGGATCAGGTGGGGCGATTCCATTCGAACCATGTCCAGTGCCTGCCGGCCTGTCTGGGCCCAGAATACTTGGAACCCTTCCTCCTCCAGGGCAAAAATAACGCCATTTGCTACGGATGCTTCATCTTCGACAACGAGAATCGTTCTCTGGCTCATTGCTCCTCGACCGGCGGAACAAGGTACAGGCTGCGGCTTTTTATTACTGATGTGTTGGCGCATCCGCTGACCAGATTTTCACTGTTCCCGGCGGTCAGTGAAGTGCTGCTGCCGGCAAAGAAGTGAATCCCGCCGTTAATCAGGTCGTTGGCCGGTGCGATCCGGAATTCATCCGGCCAGCTGCTTGCTGTGGCAACCAGCTCCCCGTAAAAAGGATCTATTCCTTTTTCTGTGCCGTACTGGTCAAAGTCCTGCAGACAGAGATCCGGAACCAGGCCGCAGTCCTGATTATCCGGGTGGATGTCAATATAGGAACCCTCGTACAGTTGAAATGCAAAGGCGGTCTGGCCATCCGGGCAGGCAAGGGCTTCGGGTTTAAGTTCTTTTTTATGATGCATGAGCAGGATCCCCAGGGGTGCGGCGAGTGTAAGAAAGAGGATGACTCCTGATTGAAGCAGAAGCCCCTGGAGAGAAAGAAAGGCGGGAGCATTTCCGCCCCCTTTTTGTTTCAAAGCGAGGCCGGCTGCCACAATTGCAAAAAAGAACGGCATGGTACTGGCGTAGAAACGATTCCCGCCGTCGCGGGGCGGCAGGAACGGTACAGACAGGATTATTCCCAGGAAAACAAACAGGAGCAAACTTGAAAAAGAATCATGCCTGCGGAATAAACGAAAAATTCCCAGGCCGAGTATAACAAGACCTCCATACCAGAGCAGGGTATCGATTCTGGTCAGCTCCCCACTGCTGTAGAAGCTGAAAATACCGAGTTGATTGGGGTAGAAAAAGTTCCGATAGGATTGGGCTGCAGCGCTAAGCAATCCCATTGGATGATTCAGGAATTCCTGAAGAATCAACCGGTAAAGTAAACGCACATCTTCACCTGCAAGTTCACCGATAGACCCCCAACCGGTACCACCCATCACCTGGCCGTACAGGGTGTTTGTAAAATTCCCGAAGATTTCTTTTCCGGGGCCATCAGCGACGTACACCCAGGAGAAAACATTGTTTACCAGTAAAAAGGAACCGGCACAAACGCCAGCGGCAAGAGCTGCAATTTTTAAGTTATAGCGCTGGTCCTTCTTAAAGGCGATACCCGACCACAGGATAAGCATCGGGAAGATAAAGAATGCCCCCGCCCGGGAGCTGACAGCGGTCATCAGGACAAGGATGCCGCTGAGGAAGGCGATCAGGTTCGCATGGCGGGCGGAGTACCAGAGGAGCAGAAAGCCCAATGATCCAAGCAGCAGCCCGTGTGCTTCAGTAAGTGGTACGCCGATGATTGGCTGGAAGAAAAGATAGATCAGGACTGCAAAGGCGGCAGCGGCAAATCGACCCATTGTACGGAAGATCTGTTCCGCAGCCAGGAAAGTGCTCCAGCCTACCAGAAGGTTGAGCAGCGCAAGAGCCCATTTCAGGTTCTGCCGTGTGAAGAGCAGGAGGGACGCAAAAAACCCCGGGAATAAGGGACGCCAGGCTGCCTGCCACCGGGATCCGGGAATTCGATCTCCCTTCAGGATGAAACGGGCACCATTGTAGTAATTAAATGCGTCTTTATATGGAATGGTTCCGCCGAATGAAATAGCATCGGAGTGCCCGGATGCCCATTTGTATGAGAGTGTCAGTGCGAACAGGGCCAGAATCAAGCTGAGGACACATACTGTCCGAAGGTGCCCATGTGCAGAATAAGCAAGGATAAGTAACCCCAGGGCGATCAGGAACAGCAGGGGTGAGAAGTTGAGAAATACCTGTGTTATGGCCGGTGGAAATTTGAACTGCAGCAAGCCAAAAAAGAGGATGGCTGGAATGATCATCAGCGCCGGAGAGGCGATTTGTTCCTTATTCTGTTGAGCCATTTTATTCATACCCGTTTTTCAGATTGAGATTTTGCCAGCAGAGCCTATTGTAGCATTACTTGCAGGCTGCACCGGGAGTTAATTACGGCGGGTGAATATCCCGATTGTCTTGATGCTGCAGCGAGAGTTGAAAACCAATCGTAATTCTGCTGTGAAATCATTGTCAAGAGACTCGCAGTGCTTCCAGGCAAGCAAGCAGAATTACGTCAGGCTTATTTCGTTTAAGTTTATGCGTTTCACATAAGTTCTACATAATTAATTTTTATTATCCATGATAACCGCAGTAAAAAATGCACATGAAATAAAGGAGAATAACTATGGTCGGTACCATTCAGGAAATGTCGTTTATGCAGCTGCAGTTCCCGCGGGATCAGAATCCGGTTTTCGGCAAGCTGCAATCGCGGGTTCTGGAGGAACTCGCGGAAAAGACAGGGTTTGACACAGAAGAACTGGACTCGGCGTTCAAGGATGGTTCAATCCGGCAGCTGCTCGAATCCGCCGGGATAACCCGTGAGGATATGGAAGTGATGAGGACAGAAGCAGTGGAGGAAATGCAGGCTGCCGGAGAAATCACCGAAAGTCAGGCGAAGCGCCTCGCTGAGAGGCCGGCGGGACCGCCTCCACCTCCACCTCCGCCAGCAGGCAATGAAGGAGATATGGCTTCATCCATGACGAAGGTGCTGGAGCAGATTGTGAGCGAATTGGGACTGGAATCAACCGGGGAACTGCTGGCGCTGCTGCCTGAAGGGACTTCTTTATGGTCCTTTGCCGAAGAGAATGGTGTAAACCTGTTTTCATCTGAGTCCAATTTTGATATTAAAGTCTGACAGCCAAACCTAATCTCAACAAAACGATGCGATGGGATTCCGAAAAAGTCGATCCGATCGCTTCTTTTTTTCCACTGTACATAACCAGCTGACAGGGAATAGAGGATCGGAGGTATGTGGATAGGCCTCAAGGTTACCGGGAGTTTGCGGTTTGGAGTCTTTTAAATATTCCACAAACTTATTCCTGCCGGTGGAATTTCAGCCTTCACACACTGCCCTCAGCATGTATAATTAGCAAGCTGTCTGTACCGGATGTTATAAACACCGGGTGTTTATCATACTATTGTTGTTCGGCGGATATGGTATAGGGGAAAGCTCGGTTTTTCGAAAAGGCTCAGGAGCGAACCGGTAACTTGTCCGGTGCGAATTATTGAAACTGCTGGATTAACTGATTGGCCGGAGAGATGTAATGGATTTAGGTGCATGGCTTGATGCGATAAAGATATGGACAGAGTCTGTGATCAGCACAATGGGATATCCCGGACTGGTGCTGGTCATGTTCCTGGAGAATATTTTCCCCCCAATCCCGTCGGAAGTTGTGCTTCCGCTGGCAGGGAATCTGACCAACAGTGGAGATTTCAACCTGCTGTGGATCATTATCTGGGCGATGATTGGTGCTCTTTCCGGCGCCATGGTCTTCTATGGGCTCGGTTATTGGGTCAGTGAAGAACGGCTGCGGATACTGGTGGAGAAGTATGGACGCTGGGCATTACTGTCGGTAGAGGATTTCGATAAAGCCGTGAAATTCTTTGAGCGTCACGGCGAAGCGGCGATCTTTTTCGGGCGTATGGTGCCGATTGTTCGCAGCCTGATCTCGATCCCGGCCGGGCTGGCGCGTATGAAAATGCCGCAGTTCATCCTTTACACAGTGATCGGCACCTCTCTGTGGAACTTCATCCTCTCCTACGCAGGGAAATTGCTCGGTCCGCAGTGGGGCAAGGTTGTGGAGTGGGTCGATGTCTATCAGAATGTTGTCCTCGTAGTTTGTGTTTTACTGGTCGTGGCCTATCTGTTCGTCCAGATTCGAAAACGGCTGAAGAAAGCCGACGCCTGAAACAGGACGGGGATTGCAGGTATTTCTGCAGATTTTTTAGCTTCGAAAGAGCCCGGGTTGTTGGGGCATCCCTCTCCGGCTTAAAGGCAGCACTTCAAAGTATCGATGTTGCCGGGTTCCCACTTAATTACAGGGTTAACATATACTCAGGCATTCAACACTTCAATGATTTCAGCTGCGTATGCGGCACTGGCTTCATCCTCTGTCAGAATTTGAATCTTCTCCGGCGAGTCAACACCCAATCCCAGCTCAACTGCCCGGGCAATCTGCTCCTGTTCGAAAACCCTGCCGCGACTGACCTCAGGCGTTGTCCCGAATATTCGCAGAACAGCGACGCCGATCGCATCAATGGCGACCGGGTCCGTACCAGCGAGGATCAGTTCGGTGTCGGCGAGAGTACCGGCATGCGGCCCGCCGCTGACGAAAGCCTGCACACCATCGAGCACAATCAGGGCGGGGTGGTAGGCGGTGTTAATCTCGGCGATCATTTTACGCTGGTCCGGACTGCTGTGCAGATCTGTCATATAGTTGTGGCCCTGGTAGTATTTGGCAACGAATCCGACCGAGTTCTTGAGCGACATGGTGAAAAACCCACCGTAACCATGGGTTTTGAGGTTGCAGGTCTGGATCACACAGCTTGAATCAAGGAGCATGTTGGGCACGGGAAACCCATTTTGCCAGTGCGAGTCGGGGGGTGAGATCAAGGTAATTTCTTCATCAGAAAGTTCGTCCAGCACCTGCACGGAAGCATTGAACTCCCCGGCCAGATCAAAGATACCTTTCTGCTGCATCACCTGGTGTGTGTCACCCATACCGCTGCGGTCTGTGATCGTGATTGAAGCGGCTCCCATTTCACTGAGAAGTGCAAGCAGGGTATGCAGTGTGTCGTTGTGTGTAGATCCGGGGGAGCGATCAGCGCTGTTGAAGTTGGGCTTGAGAAGAACATGCTGAGCGGCAGCCGGGTTGATACCAAGGAGCTCCACAGCCATACGGATCCCCTGGACGCGGTCTGAGGTTTTCACGAGTCCAACCTGTGCCGTACCGGGTTCTGGAGAGGACTCTTCGGTTTGTGGTTGGGGTGAAGGTGTTTCAGTTGGGCTGGCTGCGGAAGAAGGTTGGGCAGGTACCGGTGTGTTTGCGGGTACTGCAGGCAGAAGGCCGCATGCCTGCAGCAGGCCTGGCAGGGAAAGACTGCCGCCAAGCAGTGCAAGCGAGCGGATAAAGTTCCGTCGATTCATAAAAAACCTCCCATCCAGCCGGAAACGGGCTCGAATGTGATAAACAGTGTATTAAAATATAACCGATATGGACCGGGAATATCGACTTCTCCGGCCATCGGGAAAACAGTAAAAAGTATGCCGGTTCAGGAGTATGGATAGTTTTTGCGGGAAACGATGGGTTATATTGCGTATAGCAACTGACTAAAAACCACCTTTCCGTTTTACAGGGAGTGATTTATGAAGAGCGTGCTGAAAAAACTTGGTATTTATGAAGTGAACCCCGGCGCATGTTATGGGCCGGATGGCTGGATTGAGGATCCGGACGGCAGGAAGCTGATTTCTTACAATCCAGCTACAGGTGAGGCATTGGGGGCTGTGATTCAGGCCACACCGGCTGCCTATAAAGCGGTGATGCGCAGGGCTTCGGAAACATTCCGAACCTGGCGTATCACCCCCGCTCCGAAGCGCGGCGAGGTTGTGCGCGCCCTTGGAGATATCCTGCGGGACTACAAGGAACCGCTTGGCGATCTGGTTACGCTTGAGATGGGAAAAATCCAGGCAGAAGGCCATGGCGAAGTGCAGGAAATGATCGATATCTGCGACTTTGCGGTGGGCCTTTCGCGCCAGTTGTATGGACTGACGATACCGTCTGAACGGCCGGGCCATCGGATGTTCGAGCAGTGGCACCCGCTGGGTATTGTGGGGTTGATAACCTCCTTCAATTTCCCGGTGGCGGTATGGTCCTGGAATAGTGCAATTGCAGCAGTATGCGGAGACCCGGTAGTGTGGAAGCCATCTTCAAGCACTCCACTTGCGGCGCTGGCTGTGACGGGCCTTGCCAACCAGGTGTTGTCGGATTTCGGGCTGGAGGGCATCTTCAATCTGGCGATCGGGTCGGGCCGAGATATCGGCGAGGCATTGCTGGATGACGAACGTATCCCGCTGGTATCCTTCACCGGCTCGACATTTGTCGGCCGGCATGTATCGGAGACCGTTGCACGACGTTTTGGGCGTTCCATCCTGGAGCTGGGCGGCAATAACGGGATTTTCGTTGCAGAGGATGCTGATCTCGACATGGCCACACGGGCGATTCTGTTTGGAGCGGTAGGAACCGCCGGCCAGCGCTGCACGTCCACACGCAGGATCATCGTGGAAAAGCCGGTCAGCCGGGAGCTCAGCGACCGTCTTGTCCGGGCGTATGAGCAGGTCCGTATCGGCAATCCGATCGAGGAAGGCACGCTGATGGGGCCGCTGGTCGACGGCAGCGCGGTGGAAGACATGATGAATGCCGTTGCGAAGGCGCAGGAGCAGGGAGGAGAACTGCTTTACGGCGGCCATCCGCTTCCCGAGCTTGGCCCTAACTACGTTGAACCCACCATTCTCCGTATGCCGGCACAGACAGCGATTGTAAAGGAAGAGACTTTTGCGCCGATCCTGTACCTGCTGGAAGTGGAGAATCTGGAAGAAGCGATCGAGATGCACAATGATGTTCCCCAGGGACTTTCTAGCGCGGTATTTACTACAAATATGCGGACGATGGAGACCTTCCTTTCGGCTGCAGGTTCAGACTGCGGAATAGCCAATGTTAATATCGGCACTTCCGGGGCAGAGATAGGGGGAGCCTTTGGCGGGGAAAAGGAAACCGGCGGTGGAGGCGAATCCGGTTCGGATTCCTGGAAAGCATATATGCGGCGGCAGACGAACACAGTGAATTATTCAAAAGAGCTGCCGCTTGCTCAGGGGATCAGGTTTGAGTAGTACCTGTGGCCCCAGCATGAGAATGGGGCTGTTCCTGATTTTCAGGAGTGGTTAATATTATCAAAACCTGAACCCCTTCTAAAAGAGAGAACGAAACCTTTTTGATCCTGCCCGATCAAGGGTATTTGAAGAAACCGGGTTCCGAATCCAGGCTCCGGGGGAGGCCATGAGTATTGGTTCGGTGAGGGTTATGAAGAAGATCCGGTTGTCCAGTATGTTGGCTGGCGCAGGATCTGGCGGAAGACTGTTGCGATCCCTCCCATCACACACGAATCCTTCCCATGGGTTGCGATAACAATGTCGCATGATTGCTGTGACCATTCCAGGGCTCGATTGGATAACTCCTCATAGGCGACCGGGAGGATATGTTCATGGGCGAGGCTCAGGATTCCGCCAAATACGATACGTTCGGGATTGAGGATATTGATAAGATTAGCCATTCCGATACCGAGCCAGCGCCCGAGATCATGTAAGGCTTTCAGCGCGACTTCGTCTTTCTGGTCTGCTGCCTTTACGACCATGGGGATCGTCAAACGGTCCAGGTCGCCGGTTGTCATAGCTGAGAGGAGGGAAATGTTACCGGAGGTAATTTGTTCCTTTATGGAGCGGAACACGGCCCGTTGGCTAACCAGGGTTTCCCAGCATCCGGAATTACCGCAGTTACATTTATAACCATCAGGCTGCATAGTCATATGCCCGATCTCACCTGCAAAACCGGACATACCCGGAAGCAGTTTTTCATGGAGAACAATACCACCTCCCAGGCCGACGCCGACACTGATAAAGAGTACGTATTCTTTGTTCATACCGGCGCCGAAGTAACTTTCACCGAGCGCAGCCATATTAGCTTCGTTATCAATGAAAATGGGAACATTCAATTCCTGATTCAGGATTTCTCCAACCGGAACATCTCTCCAGCCGAGGTTGGGTGAAAAGATCAGGCTTCCGTTGGAGACTTCGACAAGGCCTGGCAGCCCCAGCCCGATCCCAAGAATGTTTCCGTGCCCGCGATTGACTTCCCTGTAGGTTTCTCTCAACAGGGTGACCATACGGTTGAGGATACTGTCCATGCTGGTCAGGTGGCGTGTGCTTTCATATCGTCGTGCCAGAATTTCGGCGGAAAAATTAGTCAGGATAACAGAGAGGAAATCCACACCAATCTCAGCGCCGATAATAAAACCGGCATCAGGATTGAGTTCGAGGTTTATAGCTGGCCGGCCGATATCGGACGAGGAAGTATCGACGCCCAGTTCACGGACCAGTTCTCTGTCAAGCAGTTCTTTAACAAGGCTGGATACGGTAACTTTGTTCAGCCCTGTCAGGTTGGAGAGTGTTGAGCGTGCAATGGGGGCGTGGATACGCAGCGTGTCCAGAATCAGCGCCAGGTTCATTTCCCTCATGGTGGAGTGGTCGATGGATTTTTTTCCGGACATGGATAGATATCGCCCTCGGTCTGGTTGGTAAAACTCGGCCGCAATATTGTACGTATTCAAATTCTGCTATTGCATAACCCAAGAAAGCATATCAATAAAAGTGAAAGCCAATCAAAAATCCATAAATATTGGATCCTCAGACTAAATAGTAAGAAAAAACAACAAATATCATATTGAAACGGCTTCTCATAGTCAAGCACCAGGAATAAAAGAGGTTAAAGACGTGAGGAATGTCATGCCGGGAGCATGTATTTCGTCGCTAAAGATATGAGTTTGCTTGACAAAAATATATTAAATTAGCGATACTTTAGATTAGTAAGTAACAATAACTAAATGTCAATTTGGATGGAATGTTATTCGGGGTGCAGGAATGGTAAGTGGTACAGGTATGGGGGTTGTGGTTAGACGAGTACGGGTAAACGGTTTATAGTGAACTTCCCGGGGATTGTTTATTAGTTATCCACAAAAGAGTATTGCGGCCAGAATGGGCTAAATGACTCTTCTTTTTTTACCAGAACCGGTAACGATACCGGAAATGTTACCGAAAATTCAAGCAGGTGCAGATAGTTACCGGGAGCGGGTGGAGGAGCCTGCAGGGCTGAGATCATGAATCCTGATGCGTGGAAAGATCGATCTGTTCTCAGAAAAAGTAAGGACCTGTCCCTGAAACAGGATTCCCCATTCCCGGACAGTGCCACCAGATCGTTTGGCGCATTCATTCGTGACTCTCTGCCCTGCACTGAACTGATTTCCGAACTTAGAACAGAATGAATATTGAGGAAAGATACCTTTCATAACTTGCACATCAAAACAATTGAATATTAACAGGAGGTGCTCCAGATAAAACAATAGCGTTTGATCCTGAAAAATCCCGATTTTGTGAATTAAGACTGATTGGAGAAGAAAAAATGCAAAGAAAATTGTTTCGCTCATTCCTTTTCGTACTGCTTGCTGTTGTTCTGATGACAGGCCTGGTCGGTTGTGCACAACCGGCAGCTGAGGAACCGGCAGCCGCCGAATCGGCAGCCGCCGAACCGGCAGCTGAAGAACCGGCAGCCGAAGAACCGGCGGCCGAGGAACCAGCAGCTGACGAGCCCTTAAAAGTAGGCCTTTCATTCTCGGATTTCGCAACCGAACGATGGAAGCCCGAAGAAATCCTGCTGACAAGCCTGCTTGAGGAACTGGGCTATCAGGTGCTTTCCCAGGAAGCCAACCATGATGTCAAACTGCAGAATGACCAGATCGATAACATGGTCAGCCAGGGGATCGTGGCTCTGATTGTTGTCGCAGAAGACGGCGATGCCATTGTCACATCCATCGATAAAGCAGCGGACGCAGGTGTGCTGGTTATTGCTTATGACCGCCTGATCAAGACAGACAAAATTGCAGCCTACATCTCATTCAACAATGTCGAGGTTGGACGCCAGCAGGCGCTTGGTGTGATGACAGCCCTTGATATGGACAACTGGGACGTTGAGGCTAACGGCCCTGCACGGATTGTCAAGCTGGGCGGCAGCCCCACCGACAACAACGCCATTCTCTTCCGCCAGGGACAGGATGAAATTGTTGATCCGTACGTGGAAGCTGGAGTAGTTGAAATCGTGGCCGATCAATGGGTCGATAACTGGGATGCAGCCAACGCTCTTAAACTGATGGAAAACATCCTCACAGCTGCCGGCAATGACATCGACGGCGTGGTCGCATCGAACGACGGTACAGCACTAGGCGCTCTTGAAGCGATGAGTGCGCAGGGTCTGGCCGGTTCCGTACCGATTTCCGGACAGGACGCCACAGGACCTGGCTGCAACAGCATCGTCCTTGGCGAATTGACAGTCTCCATTCTGAAGGATATCCGTGATCTGGCGCCTCTGGCCGTGAATCTTGTAGACAGCCTGCTGAAGGGTGAAGATGCCGGACTGGAAATGTATACACTGGCGGAATTGACCAATGACGACAGCAAGACGGGCGAGGTGCCCTGCTACTTCCTGCCTGTTTTCCAGGTGAATGCAGACAATGTGTATGACCTGGTCGTGGTTACGGAATTCCAGAGCTACGATGATGTCTATCGTGATGTTGCAGAAGAAGAACGTCCGGCAAGGCCAGAATAGTTTGCTGAACGTTCTAACCCGAACCCAACTCTCTGATGTTGAATCAGAGAGTTGGGCCCTTGTGTATATTATAGACTGAATGAGAATTTATAGCCGCTGTAATAAGAGGAAGAAAAAGTGAACAGCGATATTATTCTGGATTTTCATAATATCATCAAAAAGTTTCCCGGGGTGACTGCTCTGAGTGATGTGACCATGAGTGTTAATCGTGGTGAAATACACGGCATTTGTGGTGAAAACGGTGCCGGTAAATCCACGTTGATGAAGATCCTCTCGGGTGTATATCCCTATGGGTCGTATTCCGGCAAGATTTATTATGATGATGAGGAATTGAAACTTGAGAGCCGGGCCATCCGTCAGGCGAGGGAAGAAGGCATTGCAATTGTTTATCAGGAGCTAACCCTCGTTCCAAGCATGACGGTAGGCGAGAATATTTTTCTCGGAAAAGAACCGACAGAAAACGGCGTTATTAACTGGGATCAGTTGTATGCTGATACCCATAAAATTCTCAGAGAGTATAAACTTGATGTCGATCCCCACAGTTTGGTAAAACACCTTGGTGTCGGAAAGATGCAGATGGTTGAAATTGCAAAGGCACTTTCAGAGAACGCCAGAATCCTGATTCTGGATGAGCCAACCAGTGCATTATCCGAGGATGAAATAGACCAGCTGATGCAAATTCTCCGTACGTTGAAAAGCCATGGAGTCACCTGTATCTATATTTCTCACAAACTTGAAGAATTCTTTCGAATAACTGATACCATCACGGTTCTGCGTGATGGCAAAGCGGTCATCTCCCAACCCACCAGCGCGCTGAACCGGGAGCAGCTGGTGAAATACATGGTGGGCAGGGAAATGAATAAACGATTCCCTGAAGGTAACCGCAAGCCAGGCGAAGTTATTCTGGAAGTAGAAGACCTGTATGCGGAAGACCCCAACGAAGCAGGCCAGATGATTTTAAATGGGGTGAATTTAGACTTGCGGCGTGGGGAAATCCTGGGGATCGCCGGTTTGATGGGCTCAGGCCGTACCGAACTGGTCATGACTCTTTTTGGTGAGTATGGCGAAATCACTCGGGGAACCATCAGGCTGGGTGACAAGATAGTCAGTCCTGGAAGTGCAAGTGTAGCCATCAAGAATGGGCTTAGCCTGGTGCCGGAGGATCGCAAAGGCCACGGGCTTGTCCTGATTCAATCTGTTTTGTCCAACATTTCGCTTCCCAACCTTGATCAATATTCCTCTTTCATGCGGATCGACGGCATCGCTGAATTATCAGCCTGCATGAAGCAGGCAAAGAATCTGGATATAAAAGCACCTAATCTTCAGGTTCCCTGTAATACGCTGTCAGGCGGGAATCAGCAGAAGGTTGTGATCGCCAAATGGCTCATGTCCAGGCCAAAAATCCTGTTGATGGACGATCCGACCAGGGGTGTGGATGTTGGGGCGAAGTATGAGATATACAAACTGATGAATGAGCTGGCTGAAAGTGGTGTTTCAATCATTATGACCTCCAGTGAACTGGAGGAGGTGCTTGGAATGAGTGACCGGGTGATGGTGATGTGTGAGGGGAAATCGCAGGGCATTCTGAACACCAGTGAAGCCACACAGGAACGTATCATGGCTATGGCAACCGGCATTGACAAAGGATAACGCGTAGATCGCAAAGATATCCAAAAAGCCACTACTTTGCAAGGAGATTCATCGTGAGCCTATCAGAAGACCTGATTAAACTATTTCGAAAGAATATTCAGACTTACACAATCATTGTCGCCATGCTTGTGATCTGGGCGTTTTTTGCGTTTTTAACGGGTGGTGCTTATCTAAGTGCCCAGAATTTCTCAAACCTTTTCCGTCAGATGACAACAACTTCCTTCCTGGCAATTGGAATGGTATTGGTAATTGTCGTCGGCGGCATCGATCTCTCGGTCGGGAAGGCGGCCGGATTTGTCTCTGTTGTAGTAGCCCATTTCCAGGCATACATCTGGTACGACATCATTCCGGATAAACCGATACTGGCGGCTGTGCTGTCCGTATTGATCGGGCTTGGTGTGGGGACATTATGGGGTGTATTGGAAGGGTATATTATTGCTTATCTGCGGATACCGGCTTTTATTGTGACTTTGGGCGGTCTGTTTATCATGCGCGGCGGTATCCTGATTGTGACTCAGGGCCGGACCATTCCTGCCAACCAGCCGGCCATTGCGGTGATTGCCCAGGGATACCTTTCTCCTACAATAGGTTGGATAATCGCTGTGTTGTTCATTGTTTTTCTTTTCTTTAATATGTTCAGGAGTCGCAAGCGAAAGCAGAAATATGGTTTCCAGCTGTCCAGCTTCACTCTTGATCTTCTAACTACCATTTTTTTCTCTGCCCTGGTCGCCGGATATGTTTATGTTGTAAATCAATACCGGGGGATTCAGATACCGGTTCTGCTAATGGCGATAACCGCAATGATCATGGCTTATGTTTCCAACAATACCCGTTTCGGGCGATATGCATATGCCTTGGGCGGCAACCAGGAAGCTTCACGTCTTTCGGGTATCAATATCCGGAAGAGTGTATTTTCTATTTTTGTATTGATGGGCTTTCTGACTGGTGTAGCTGGAGTGGTGCTGGCATCTTATGTTGGGTATGGGACGATCGCAGCTGGTGAAGGATACGAGCTTGATGCAATCGCTTCTGCCATCCTGGGTGGCACTTCACCGTTGGGTGGTGAGGGCACTATCCTTGGTGCTTTGATCGGAGCACTGATCATGTCAAGTCTGACGAACGGCCTGCAGCTGTTGAATGTGGCGCCTGCCTGGCAGTACCTGCTGAAGGGCATTGTTCTTGTTCTGGCTGTTTATATGGATGTGTATTTCAAACGCAAACGCTGAGTTGTGTTCGACGGCTTTTCTTCCTCTTTCGGAAACAACCGCTGTTTACTTCGGCGGTTGTTTTCTTTCAATGGAAGGAGGGAAAAGAGGAGGTATTAATCTGGCAGTGCTGCTCTGCTTATGACATTGGTCGGGTTAGCCCCGGTCAGGTCGGGTAAGGTCGGATTGGACCCGTAACGACTTTTCCGGGTTGTTGATTTTTTCCGGCTTGTCCGGCAGCAGCACGGCCGCCAGGATCGCAGTGCCTAGAAGGAGTACACTACCCAGCAGCATACTGTTTCTTAACCCCTGAAGGAATCCGCTGTTCACGTCAGTTATCAGTACTTCGCTGTTTGCCAAACCGGATTCAAGAAGAGCGGCCCGCGCGCTGAAGATGCTGCTCCGGATTCCTTCAAGCAGGCCCGGGCTCAACTGCAGGTCTAAAACACGGATATGCTGCAGATAGGTTCGATTGACAACTGCTCCCATCACGGCAATACCCAATGCGGCACCGATCTGGGCTGTCATCTCATTCATCGCTGAGCCCACCCCCGCCTTTTCTTCAGGCACAGAACCCATGATGGTCATGGTTGCAGCTGGCATGGCGGTGTCGATCCCGGTGAACAGGAACAGGAAGCCGAGCAGAATGACAGGGTAGGCGGTGTCTGCCTGCAGTATCAATCCCAGATATAAAACACCGATAGCTCCAAGCAGAAATCCTCCCGAGATAGCCCGCCTGATACCCATACGGCGGACGACACGGTGGGATAACATGGATACGATTACACTGATCATGGCCTGAGGGATCATAAGCAGCCCTGTTTCAAGTGGTGAATAATACTGAATACCCTGGAAAAACTGTGGAATGAAAAAGAACACACCCATCAGGGAGAATAGTGTGATAGCCATACTGAAGCTGGCTGTGGCGAAGGCCTTGTTCCTGAAAAAATGCAGTGGAAGCATCGGGTGTTTTGCACGTTTTTCCCAAAGGAGGAACAGGGAGAGAAGGACGAAGGAAACTGCCAGGCTGATCAGTGTACGCGGCTGTCCCCAGCCTGCTTCGCCTGCATCGATAATGGCGAAAACAAGCGTGAATAGTGCCAGGATAGAGAGGAACACACCAGGGATATCGGCAGGAGGAGCTGATTTGTCTCTTGATTCAGGCAGGAATAAGGCCACTCCTGAAAATGCAATCAAGGCGAAGGGGATGTTGATATAGAAGATGCTTTTCCATGAAAAAACGTCAAGACTCAGAATCCACCCTCCGAGGACTGGCCCGATGCCGACGCCCAGCCCGAACATGGCGCTCCAGATAGCGATAGCTTTCCTGTTTGCAGCAGGTTCCGGGAATATTGCAGCAATCAATGAGAGGGTAGAGGGCATGATAATTGCGCCGCTGAAGCCCTGCAGTGCGCGCGCCAGAATCAGAACTTTGCTGTTTGGTGCGAAACCGGCCAGGAGGGAAAAGAAAGCAAATGAGGCGACACCGAGAAGCAGGAAGCGTTTACGACCGTAGCGATCGCTGAGTGTGCCCATCGTGAGCAGGAAGGATGAAAACACCAGCAGGTAGGCATTCTGGATCCATTGCAGGTCGCTTGTACTGGCATTGAGTTCCCGTGCGATGATTGGAAGGCTTACGTTGAGGATGGTGTCGTTGATTGTTGTGACCAGCAGAGAGAGGGCGATGAAGATAAAGCCGATCTTGCGTTGATAATGGCGGTTGGAAAACGGCATGAAAGAGACCTCGGTAGAGTGATTTATTATTCAAGATGCTTCTGCTGGTTCTCGTGATCAACTATGACCTGGAGGATATCAGAGAGTGCCCATTGTTCCTGTTTTTCAAGATAGGAGTCGAAGAAGGACTGCATGCTGTGGTAATCGCTGGAAAGTTTTTTACTACCGGCAGGTGTACAAACGAGCAGTGCGCCGCGGCGGTCGTATGGGTTGGGTTGGCGTTCGATCCAGCCAGCCTTCTCGAGTTTGCTGCTGAGTGCGGTCAGTGAAGCGGGGGTAATATCGAGAGCAGCAGCGAGGGTTTTCATGCTGGTCGGGCCATGGGTGGCAAGATGGTCGAGGGCGAAGAAGGCCGTTATGGAAAACGGTGTATCCGCATGGCTGGCTGCCCAGGAGAGCAGCAGGTGATCGATTCTAAAGAATAGTCGCCCCAGATTTGTCCGTTCCATACGCTTTCCAATTAATTAAGTTAGACAAACTAATGGAAAACTATACTGGACATTGAACCGCGTTGTCAAGTTCCTTGCAAGCATTTACAGAAACCTGATTGAAAGCTGGCCGCATCCTGGTTTTTTCCCGCACGAATGGTATACCTGTAAACCCTTATTCATGTTTTTGATTGATTAATATGGAAACCGTTCAGCAATTCAGAATAGTGGAGGGATGAAATTTCTATTCCTGGAGGGTGTTTCCGTCACGGAACCGGAAGGATTATTCAGGAGTAATTGAACCGGGCTGTGGAACTACGGCAAACAGTAACGGGATTTCCCCCGGACTGTGCCCTGGAACAGGTCGAGCTGAGGCAGCTCACGTACTACGACAGGTTTGCGAGGTGCTGTACTCGTAACGGTCGGCGCGG
The DNA here is from genome assembly GCA_016927115.1 of Anaerolineales bacterium. Classification (GTDB taxonomy): domain Bacteria; phylum Chloroflexota; class Anaerolineae; order Anaerolineales; family E44-bin32; genus JAFGNH01. Next base: position 45,707 of record JAFGNH010000138.1, read on the forward strand.
TAGTAGCTGGAGGAGTATTCGATCACTTCATCATCTTCGAGGTATGTTGTGGTGCCAACAAATAACAGGGGTGTGCCTTCCTCTACATGCAGCAGGTCGGCCCGGTAACCATCAGCGGCGGTTGCGCGGACAACGTGATCGATACGGTTGATCATCAGCTGGTATTGTGTGGCCAGCACTTCATACAATGACTGCTGGTTGAAATCCTGCTGTTCAATACCAGGGCATCGTTTGCTTAAAATCGTACTGATCTGGTGACAGATGGGTTCGTTATCACCCAGCCGCAGCCGCTCCAGCATAAGGCACGGCTCCCCCCGGTAACCCTGCATTGGCGGTACTTCCAGCTCGACGTTGCCGGTTTGATGGCTGAGCACCTGTGAATGCGGCTTGAGGCCCATCTCGCGCATCTGTTGGCTGAAACTTCGGTCAAGAAAAAACTGAATGAAGTTCGGCTGCTCCCGGATGAAAGTACCGCGGCCGGCAAAACGTTCGACCATTTGCTCATCCACGAGGCGCGAAATTGCCTGACGCACGGTCTGACGACCAACACCATACGCCTGGCAGATATCGAGTTCCGGCGGCAGCATGTCGCCGGGGAATAGAATATCGCGCTGCACCATTCTGCGCAGATCAAGATAAATCTGATGGTAGAGGGGAACCGGGCTGTGTGGATCGACAGAACTGTAGGGGAGATTCGGCTTGACTTCTTCTGTGTTCATCGTGCTTCTTTCTCCTGAATGGGATAAGTGCCGAATTCTCTGGCTTTATCAAAAAGCGTAAGAACGTTGCCGGCTGGCACATCCGCCTGCAGATGGTTGGAAGGAGCCAGGATATATCCGCCGCCGGCAGCAAGCTGGCTGATGCGGTTCCTGACTTCGGCACTTACATCTTCCCGGCTGCCAGGCATGGCATGGGAAATATCGATCCCGCCCAGGAAGGAGATCTTGTTACCGTACTCCTTCTTAACCGCTTCCAGGTTGGTGGCAGGCAGCGGTTCCAGCGGGTGGATTACATCGATTCCAAGTTCTACTACATCAGACAGCAGATCGGTAACCGCCCCATCGCTGTGGAGCATGATCCGAATTTCCGGATTGTGTTCCCTGATGACATTTACCATACGAGCCAGACAGGGTTTCAGGAATTGCCGGAACATGGCCGGAGAAATGATCAGGCTTGTATTGCCCGCGTAGTCATCACCGGGCAATTCTATCATATCGAAATAGTCCCCGCTTGATTGCATGGCGAGCCGTAGAAGGTTCACAAGAAGGGTGGTTATCCTGTACAGCAGCGCTTCGGCAAACTCCTGATTGAGGACCATGTCCATAAGGAAGTTTTCAGTTCCCCGCAGGTCACAGGCGGTCTGAAAAGGCCCATGGGAGGCGATCATTCGCATCGTGATGAAGTACTGGTTCTGTTCGTGGAGCTGGTGGGCACGTTCGGCAACACCGGCCATCCAGCATGGATCGGAAAGATCAGGCCATTGTATAAGGCGATCGATATCTTCAATATTGCTGGTCTGCTGGAGCAAACCTTTTCCAGCGTAATAATAAGGGAGTGCTCGTTTCCAGATTTGTCCGTATGAATCGTAGAAGGAATTTTTTTCCGTTCCGGGGAGGATCGGGCTATTGGGGAGTTGTCCTGGCCAGCAGTACCGGAGATCGGTGCCGAGGCGTTCGAGCAGGCGGTCATCCATGTAGGAGATGCTGTGTCCACTTCGGAATGGAGGGACGGGGCTGCCCAAACCCAGATAGTCTACCAGACGCAGGTAGAGGTCGTCCACCATGCCGTATGGGCCTCCGCCCAGTGCTGTCGGGACCCGATCGGGTTCTTCATGTTTCAGAGCTGTGCGAACACGCTGTCTGGGGGTAATCACAGTAGGTGACATAGGCCTCTTATCCATTAAAAGATACGGACATTAAGACAATTTTATGATATTGTGCGAATGTCCGCAAGATTGACTGAAAAATGAGGCTGCTATATAATGCAAATGTTCGAACATTCATAACTTTCCCGGAGGATTCCAATGCATAAAATAGCTGTGCTCGGTGCTGGATTGATCGGCCGTTTCTACACAATGAGTTTGCTGAATTTCCGTGGAAAGGAAAAAATCAAGGTTGTGTGCGCTTCCTCGGCAGGAGAAGCCAAAGCCTTTGCGGACGAATTCGGTATACCTCGCTATACCGACGACATGGCAGAGGCAGTGCGGGATCCTGAAATCGACACGGTAATCGTTGCGCTTCCAAACTATCTCCATAAGAAGGCGGTATTGCTGGCAGCGGAAGCCGGCAAGGCAGTCCTCTGTACCAAGCCGCTGGCCACTAATGCGGCTGATGCGCTTGAAATGCTGCGGGCTGTCGAAAAGGCAGGTGTGTTCCATGGTTATCTGGAAGATCTGGTATATACCCCCAAGACGCTGAAAGCGCTTGATTCGGCGAAGAACGGCGCATTAGGCAAGGTCCTGTGGGCACGTTCACGTGAAACACACGGGGGTCCGCACAGCGACTGGTTCTGGAACAAGGAACTATCCGGCGGCGGGGCTATTGTGGACATGGGCTGTCATTGTATAGAGATTGCCCGGAGTTTCATTGGAAAAGACAGCCGGCCGTTGGAAGTGACCTGCTGGGCCGATACCCAGGTGCATCCAATCGATGCTGAAGACCATGCTGTCGGGCTTGTGCGCTATGACAGCGGCGCTATCGGCCAATTCGAAGTCAGCTGGACCTTCCGCGGCGGAATGGATCTGCGCGATGAAATATCCGGCACAGAAGGAACCGTGTGGCTGAACCACTGGCTGCGCACCGGGTTTGAAATGTTCACCAGCGTCGGACAGGGTGGGTATGTGGCTGAAAAGGCTGAAGGTGATACCGGCTGGCTTTTCCCGGTCGGAGATGAAATCGGAGCACTGGGCTATGTAGCCATGTTTTTGGATATGTTCAACGCCATGGACGAAGGCCGAGCCCCGAGGGAAACCTTCTACGACGGCTACATCGTTAACACTATCGTTGATGCCTCTTACAGGGCAGCAGAATCGAAAAAATGGGAACCGATCGATATCCAGGACTGGCGTGGTGCCGATGCCGCAACTGCTTCCGGGATGGCACTGGAAGAGTATGATTCGGACCACTATCTGATTAAAGAGGAGCGGATGCCCAACGGCAATCTGAAGGTTATCCTTAAACATAAGTCCACCGGCGAAATTTCTCAAATTTTCAAAGAATAATCCGCCGGAAGCCAGGTGTGTTTCCCGCGCGTTTTCCCGATCATACAGCACAAAACTTTGTATAGACAATAAACAAAGTGTGATATATTATCAATATACTCATTAAGTAATCAAACAAAGTATATGGCTGGAACAGCAGGTCTCGGGGTGCGGAATGCACCGGTGGATTTAGAAGGTTTCGAAACACACTTGAAGGACGGTTTCTTGGCATATGAAAGCTGACTTCCCGAAAGCTCCTCTCGTATTACCTGCCGCGGAGGCAGAGGTTATGCGAGTACTACGTAACAACGGCCAGACCACGCGGCCTGAGATCAGCCGGGTTACCGGTTGGTCCAGAGCAAAAACTTCTCAGGAAGTCAGTTCGCTGGTTAAAAAAGGAATTCTAAAAGATGTGGGCGAGGAAGATTCGAAGGGTGGCCGAAAGCCTCGCCTTCTGCGTTTAAACAATCACCTTGGCTATGTTGTGGGCGTGGATATCGGAGCAACCAGTCTTGAAGTTGCTCTGGCAGATGTAAATGGCCAAATCCTGCAGCGAACAGCAGAACCCGCTGATGTGCGGGATGCGCCTGAAGTGCTTCTGGGGCGCTGCAGGAAGATTATCCAGTCTCTTGCTGAGAAGGAAGGGATTTCCGCACAGCTGATCTTGAGTATTGGTATTGGAGTACCCGGACCAGTGAATTTCTCGCGAGGTGTGCTTGTGGCACCGCCTTTGATGCCGGACTGGGAAAATTTCCCGATTCGACTTTTCTTTAAAGAAGCCTTCCCATCTGCTCTTGTGGTTGTTGATAACGATGTGAATATTATGGCGCTGGGTGAACAACGGTCTGGAGATGCGGCCAATGTTGATCATTTCCTGGTAATTAAAATCGGCACCGGGATTGGCTGCGGCATCATGGTTAACGGCAAGATTCATCGTGGAAGTGATGGAAGCGCCGGAGATATCGGTCATATCTGTGTGGATAAGAGCGGACCGATCTGTCGCTGTGGCAACCGGGGCTGCCTGGAAGCAATGGCTGCGGGGCCTGCAATCGAAGAGAGCGCCATCCTGGCTGCAAAGGAAGGTAAAAGCGAGTTCCTGCGGGAACGTATGGAAGCCAATGGTGGAAAACTTACACCGGAGGACGTCAATATGGCCTGTCGGGAGGGAGATGAAGCTGCACTCGAAATCATTCGCACCAGCGGAAAAATGATCGGCGACGTGCTCGCCGGCCTGGTCAATTTTTTTAATCCAAGCCATATATTTATCACCGGCGGCATTGCCAATTTTGGCAACCATTTACTGATCGCTATCAAACGCGCTGTCCTGCGGCGATCGCTGCCCCTTGCCACCACCAATCTTTCTATCAATTTTTCCGCAACGGGTCCTGATGCAGGAGTTGTTGGGGCAATCATGCTTGCGTTGGAGTATCTATTTGTCGTTGAAGGCAGCAAACCCTATTACGGGAGTTCCTGAAGAGAGGAGGCGATGTCCATTCGATTTTTTTATTCTGATAAAAGCAGATTAAAACCTATAACGAAAGAAAAGAGGAGAACAAATGTCTAGAAAATACTTTGCTTTGCTGAGTGTCTTGATCATCATGGCAATGGTGTTGGGTGCTTGCGGCCCTGCGGCTACAGATGTTCCGGATGAAGCGGTTGCAGAAGAGGAAGCTGCACCGCAGGAAGCCGAAGAGCCTGAAATGGCTGAAGAGCCAACCGCAGAACCCTTCACAATCGGTGTTTCCAACCCGTTCATCAGCAGCGAATACCGCACACAGATGATTGCTGAACTGATCGAAGTTAACCAGGAATACATGGA
>JAFGNH010000015.1 GCA_016927115.1 Anaerolineales bacterium
GGGAACGGACAGATTCACCCAGCCCTATCCGTTATTAATATTGATCTATTATCTCTTGGAAATAAGATACAAGGGAACGGTCGCGACTGTTCCCTGCTTTTCAATCAGGCATAGGGTAGGGCCGGTACCGGCGCCAGGGTGAAATGGAGAATACCTGTTTAGCCAGAATCAAGGTATGTAAATCAGGCCAATGGCGGAACGTTTCGCCGGGTTTGTTTGTAGGGAACGGTCGCGACCGTTCCCTGCTAATTCGCCCAACAGCCTGCCGGGCTATCTGAAGAGTCGTATCTTTTGGGGGCCTGCAAGATGGATAGGTTAGATATCGTTCCGGGCAGTACACTACGACAATGGTTAGCGCGAACCAGTACAAAGAGAGGCTTCCCTTACAAAGTGTTTCTAGAGGAAGGGCCTGTAAGGGAAGCCAGAAAAGAGGAGAACTTCAACCGGAATAATTCTTGCCGGTTGTCAGTTCGATAGATTGAAAAGCACCGAAAAAAACCGATGCCTCTGTTCCTTAACACATAACACATTTCAGTTTATTGTAAGGAGATCATCTTCCGGGGTGGACAGATCGATCGCCTGGTGTGTTTGTGCTGGACTACAAAGTCCGATTGTACCATCACAGCCTTTTCTGCACGAATGGCCAACACTTTTTTTGACAAATGGCACACTTGGCAATGGTCGCATACAGTTTATTGAAGGCCAGATCGTTCATCCATAGGGTAAGCAGATCCACATTAAGTAAGGGAGAAGAATGGCCAGCCGTGTCTTTGCTCACACACCAGGCAAAATTTCCTTATTTATTACAACGCAGCACAGGAAACCGCTGCCTGTTTTGAAAAGGACATGCGACGAATTGATAATCCGCCTCAACCCTGTTCTCAATTACCGAATGGAATGTCCGCGGGTTCAGCCAGCTTCTCTTTGTACCGGACATACCACTCTTTATGGACTGGCTGCCCTCCATGGGTGTGCAGATCGTATCGCGTGGAGCTGTAGTTGCGGCTGCCGCATACATTCTTCCAGCTCACATTGCCTGTAGATCTCAATCGACGTTCCCTCTCTGCAGTGTTATCTGGAGGTTCCCCCCGGCTAATCAAATCTTTCTCTATGAATATCCGGAATGCTTTTGGCCGGTATGTGTGGTCGGCTCTTTACCAAAAGTGCGGAACCTTTCCATATCACAAAACAGAAAGATCGTGGATAATGGATCCGTCGTATTTGCGCCTCTTATTATTCGGGCTGACTTTTTCAAGGATGGTTTTGACACACTTTAAATTTCAGTACTGCCGTCCCAAGACGCGTAAAAATCAAACACCCCAAAAAGGATATGTACCATGGCTGATGTATTCATCTCCTATTCCCGTAACGATATCGCTTTCGCAAGGTTGATCCAGGAATCGCTCCAGCAGAGTGCGATCGATATCTGGATTGACTGGGAACGCATCCCGGTAGGTGAGAAATGGTGGGATGAGATCTGTCAGGCGATTGAGAACGCAAATGTATTCATGTTCATTATCAGCAAGAGTTCGATCAAATCTGCTGTCTGCAAGGACGAGATCAATCATGCGCTGAAGAACAGTAAACGGATCATTCCGATTCTTGTTGACAATCTGAAACCGGAGATGATCAAACAGTTCGCTCCCGAACTGCCGCAATTTAATTGGATCATCTTTGAGAAGGACCAGCTTTTCCGGATCGAAGAGAATCCGGAAGTCCGTACAGATAAACCGGAAGACGGACACGTGGCTTTTCCAAATATGCCGCAGTTTGATGAAGCCCTGGCATTATTGAGCAAGGCTATTCACACTGATTGGGACTGGGTAAAGTATCACACAAAAGTCCAGCTGCGGGCGCTGGAATGGGACCAGAAAAAAGACGCCAGCCGCCTGTTGCGGGGAAAAGAACTGCGGGAGGCGGAACAGCAGTTCGCGGATGCCGGTAGCCGGAAGGATCCCCAGCCAACCCAGCTGCAGCGAAGATTTGTCCTGGAAGGGAGAAGGGATCAGGATAAAAGAAGACGCAGGACTTCGATAGGTCTGGTTTTGGGATTTTGCGTGATGATTATCCTGTCCATTCTTGCACTTACACAGAGAAGCCTGGCACTGCAGCAGAGAAGCCTGGCGCTGCAGCAGGCAACGATTGCCCGTTCAAGAGAACTGGCTGCCCAATCGGTTTCGCTTCAGGACAAGAATTTTTCACTCTCTTTACTGCTGGGTATCGAAGCCAACAGAACCCTGGATACAATTCAGGCACGCGGCGCGCTGTTGGATAATGCTGGCTCTCACCCTCAACTGGCTCAGTTTATCAATACGAATTTAGTCGGGTTAACCAGTGTGGCTTATAGCCCGGATGGAAAGACGCTGGCAGCCGGCGGGTGTGGCGAAGTGGATGAACAGGGATCGTGCAGCAGGGGAAGAATCATATTATGGGATCTGGAGACAGGCCAATCTCTGGGTCAGTCGCCTATCAATTTCTATGCAAAAGTATACAACCTTGTTTTCAGCCCCGACGGTGAGGTGCTGGTGTCCAGCAATAGTGACGATGCCATTATTCTGTTGGATGTGGCGACTGGTCAGCCTGTTGGACAGCTGTATTATGGGGGTGCCGAAATGATAGTGAGCATAGCCATCAGTCCGGACGGAAGCACACTTGCATCCGCCAGCGATCACAGCATCACCCTGTGGGATATCGCATCTTCCAGCCCTGTCAGTAAACCGTTCCAGGTGGAGAATATGCTTCTCTATGGACTGGCTTTCAGCCCGGATGGAAAAACGTTAGCCTCCAGCAGCTATGATGGCGTAATCATTCTGTGGGATGTGGCAACTCAGGAGCAGGTCGGGCAGCTTCTGGGGGGACACACCGATCCGGTACCCAGTGTGGCCTTCAGCCCGGATGGTAAAACACTGGTATCCGGCAGTTATGACAAAACCATCGTTTTATGGGATCTGGATACCGGCCAACCTTTCGGTCAACCACTTGAAGGACATCAATCCTGGGTCATGAGGGTGGCATTCAGCCCGGATGGGAAGACACTCGCTTCCGGAGGCCTGGATCAAACTATTTTGCTCTGGGATGTGGCGACCGGACAGGCTGTTGGACAACCGCTTCTAGGACATACTGACCCGGTGTACAGCCTTGCCTTCAGCCCGGATGGCTTGAAACTGGCATCCGGCGATAACAAGGGAACCATTATTCTTTGGTATGTGGCTCCCCATCTGCCCATTGGACAACAGCTCGTAAGCCATACGGATTATGTCACCAGTGTGGCTTTCAATCCTGATGGCGATATACTCGCTTCCGGCAGCAGGGACGGCACTGTTATCCTGTGGGACGTGCCGGCTGGCCAGCCCCTCACGCAGCCGCTTTCCGGACATTCTGGTTGGGTTTCCAGTTTAACTTTCAGCCCGGATGGCAGGACCCTCGTTTCGGGAAGCGACGACAGCACGGTCATTCTATGGGATGTGGCTTCCGGGTTGCCTGTCGAACAACCGCTTTCCGGCCATACGGATGCGGTTACGTCTGTTGCCTTCAGCCCGGATGGCAGGATGCTGGCCTCGGGCAGCAGGGACAATACCATCATATTATGGGATGTGGCAGTCGGACAGTCGATTGGACGGCCGCTCACCGGACATACGGATGATGTTTTTTCTTTAGCCTTCAGCCCGGATGGGAGGACACTGGCCTCCTCCAGCAGGGAAAACACCATTCTTTTATGGGACATGGAGACCGCTCAGCAAATCGGACAACCGCTCACCGGACATACTGAACAGGTTTCCAGTGTAAACTTCAGCCCGGATGGCACAATGCTGGCGTCGGCCAGTTGGGACAGGACCATCATATTATGGGACGTGGCAGCCGGACAGTCGATTGGACAGCCGCTCACCGGACATACTGATTACGTTTCCAGTGTGGCTTTCAGCCCGGATGGAAAAACACTGGCCTCGGCCAGTTGGGACGGCAGCATTATTCTATGGGACGTGGAAACCCGCCAACCGATCGGGCAGCCAATTACAGGGTATGATGGATCCATATCAGGACTGGCTTTTATCAATACACCGGTTTCCAGTGTGGCTTTCAGTCCGGATGGAAAAACACTGGCGTCCGGCGTCTATGACAACACCATTATTCTGTGGGATCTGGACCTGCAGTCGTGGATCACAGAAACGTGCCGGCGTGTTGGGCGCAACTTAACGGAAGCCGAATTGGAAAAGTACCAGTTCGATGAAACTTTCACTGTATCCTGCCCGCAGTGGCCGGCCGGGAATTGAGAGTTTCCTTCGACAAAACTCCGGGGAGCAGCATCTGGTGTGGCACATTGCAGTTTCTTTCGCGGCAGCCTGATACTTGCACAGACAGCAATGCGCCAGCGCTGTACCTGTGCGGAGGGGAAGGAGGTATCTTCGGGACCGCTGAATACCGGTGTGCCCTCCTGCGAGTTTTCGAAACCGCCACCACCGGAGCACATCCATTCCTTTCCCCGGATTAACTGTGGATTGCTTAGATCGCTTCCGCTATTTCTACCCGGACAGAATTCTGTCCACGGCTTAAAGCGAAAACTACATCTTTACAAAATAGAAAATATGTTCTATATATTAAGAATATCTAGAATATGAGGAGAAAGTGATGCAGCGGAAAAACGTTTCATCAGGCTCGCCGATGGAGGAACCGATCGGGTTTTCTAGAGCAGTCAGAACAGGATCAATCATCGCTGTATCCGGAACTGCGGCAATAGCACCTGACGGCTCAACAGCTTTTCCTGGTGATGTGTATGGCCAGACGCGTTACTGCCTGCAGATTATAAAAACCGCAATCGAAAAGGCAGGCGGGTATCTTCAGGATGTAGTTCGCACCCGGGTTATGGTCAGGGACATTTCATTGTGGGAAGAAGCCGCAAAAGCGCACGGCGAATTTTTCTCAACGATAAGGCCGGCCTGTACTTTTGTTGAAGTGAAAGGGTTTATCGGCCCGGACTGGCTTGTTGAGATCGAAGCGGATTGTGTGGTTGGTCAGGGGCAGCAGGCAGCAGGGCCGCACATTTAGACGACAGGGGTATATAAGAATGTTCTATCGAAGTACCAGTTCTGGAAAGGAGCGGTAAGGATGGAAGAGGCTATTCTTTCTCTTGAAAAGGGGGCAATGGAACGCTGGCGCCAGGGAGATCCATGGGGCTGGGCGGAGATAAGCGCTGAGGATGTGATCTACGTGGATCCTGGCAGGACGAAACCCATTGTCGGGATGGAGGAGTATAGAGCGTTCCTGCAGGAGATCGCAGGCAAGGTGCACTACCAGGGCTCGGAGTTTATAAATCCCAGGGTTGTGATTATTGGAGAGGCAGCTTTGCTTACATACAACTACCGCTCTTCCGTCCTCGATGAAGCAGGCGCAGTGCTCAGACAGACTCCCTGGAATACTACGGAAGTGTACTTCCGACGGGATGGGCAGTGGAAGATCGTCCACTCCCACTGGTCCTATGTTCAGCACAGTGCGCCGGCAAGTGTGGAAATCCCACTTCCGGTCCACACTTCACCCCAGGAATACGAAGGCGTTCTGGGCGAGGTGATGGAGCTTGAATCGGCTGCGATGGAGCGGTATGACCATGGAGATCCCTGGGGTTTTACCGACCTTTCAGCAGAGGATGTGACCTATTTCGATACCACGACAGTCGTACGGGTGAACGGCCTGGAAGCACTGAAAGCACTCTATAAGGAACGGGAAGGAAAGATATTCTGTCCAGTGATCGATTTTATCGACCCGCAGATCCGTGTCTTCGGGGACATGGCAGTCCTGGTGTATCGCTTCCTGTCTACCCGGCTGAACCCGGATGGGACGGTTTCACACCGTACGCCGTGGAACTGCAGTGAGGTTTTCAGGCGTACCGGCGGTAATTGGCGGATTATCCATACCCACTGGTCATACATCCTGGGGGAGAAGGCCTAGAGTTGGTTCTGTAATCAGGAGACCCGGTCTGGATACCGGAATGAAGGAGTGATCGATATCTTCTTCCTTCAGTATCCAGACCGGGTCTCTACTATCTGGTTTTTACCACACACCTGGAAGCAGTCGCCAGCGCACGATGCTGGCATATTCCTCGTACCCGGGGAGATTCTGCCTCAGGAAGCGGTCTTCCAGCATAGTGCGCGAGCCCAGGGCGAGGATGGTTATCCCTGCCGGAATATAAGCCCAGCCGGAACTCAGCAGCAGTGGTATTCCCGGGTTAAACACCAGGCCTCCGGTGTAGCCCGGATGGCGCATCGCTGCATAAGGGCCGCTGCGGAAAACCGTGTGCCCTTCAACCCCGATGCGTACGAAGCCATAAAAATGGCGATTGGACAGCAGCGCCCAGACGGCCAGCAGCGACCCGGCCAGGACCAGGGCTCCCCCGGCGATTTGCCACGAGAGGGTTGTGCTGCGGTTGGAATGCATACGTTTCTCCAGCAGGCCGGGGGTGGAGCGGAGAGTGAGGCCGATACCGGCCTGGCAGGCGAGGTTGACCGTCAGGAAGAACCATGCGGCTGGCCAGGCGAAACTACCGGCCGACAGAAACAGACACAGCGCATACAGAACAGTGAGCACCAGGCTTTGCAGCAGCCAGAGCAGAAGCACGTTAGAGGTGGGGTTTGTATTCTCAGATTTGCTATCACAGATTGTATGTTCATAAAGCGTCCCCTATCACCATACAGCCGGGGCATTGATCGGCGGAACTGTTATTATGGAATGGCTCTCTTTTAAGGAATAGATACTATCTATCTGCAGACACGTGGGAGACTACAAACAGCTTGCTTACTCCTGTATTATTTAGAATGAGAGCGTAAAATTAGATTTATTTCGGCAAACCAATATAAAGAAGAAAGGGAAACCTTATGGAACGCGATCAGACTACATCTTACAGCCAAAACCTGTCGATCGATCCTGCAAAAATTACATGGATTTCTGGAACGGTCGCTGCTGTTCTCGTTCTGATCAGCGCAGTAATGCAACTGCTGTATTTCCTGGGTGACCATACCAATATGTTCGGCCTTTTACCCTACTTTGATGTAGACCAGGAACGTAATATTCCGACCTTTTATGCTGTAGCACTGCTGCTTTTCGCAGCCCTGCTTCTCTCGTTAATAACAGCGCTGGAAAAAAAGCAGAAGGCTTATCGCAGCTGGATGTGGGGTGTTCTAGCAGCCGGCTTCCTGCTGCTTGCCATGGATGAATTGGTGAGTATTCATGAAAAGTTGATTGCTCCAATGCGTAATTTCCTGGGAATGGAAAAACTGGGAATCTTTTACTACGGTTGGATTGTGCCTGGTTTGATCATTATCCTCGCTGCAGGTTTCTTTTTTCTTCGTTTCTGGCTGCGTCTTCCGAAAAAAACCAGGAATCGCTTTGCGATTGCCGCGGTAGTGTATGTCGGGGGAGCCATTTTTATGGAGATGGTCGGCGGCAGCTATGCGGAGAAGAACGGAAATGAGAACCTGATCTTCAACATGCTGGCAACAGTTGAAGAAAGCCTCGAACTGGCGGGAGTCATTCTTTTTATCCACACACTATTCGGATACATCGCAGATACGTACGGAGAAATTCGGTTTCGGCTGGTTGAAGGGGGCAGGATGGGGTCGAATACATCCTGAATCTGCAGGAGCAGCTGGACTGAGGGGCCAGCACGGCTTCGTGCTCTTTGTTGGCAGAGGCATACGCTTCAATTGTATGCTGGGACTGTACCAGCCCGCCCGCATCGATGTAATAACTGTTTAGCATAGCTTTGACTGTCGGCTCTGATTTATCCGCTTGCTGAGCCTGTTTAAAAAGCTGCCAGCCTTCAGCAACCGCTTTTTCATTAAAACCATAAACAGCCAAGCGGTCCCGGATCTTGGGGAACTTGCCCGTATGGGTGAGCGGCAGTTGGATAACGGCCAGCCTTTCAGTATGCGGCGGAATGAATGGTTGGATCGACAGGTTCGCGGGGGATGCCGAAAATCCTGGCTGATTATTAAATGGATGCGATATTGGGGAGAAGCCGCCTGCTCTGCGGATTTGCTGAAGGGAGAATTACTCTTATTAAAAAAGGTCTGTCTGCTGACATGGGTTTGTAAAAAAACTTCCAGCTTGATGTTGTAAGCTGGAAGTTTTTCTTCTGTATGGTTCTTCGCCGGCCTTTCGGAATCATTCCTCGAGGCTCCTGGCCGGCACGGATTTTACTTCAGGAATTTTCCCACAAACGGCGAGGTTGCACCGCGGCGCAGGAAGTGTCCGGACGGACCTTCTCCGAGGAATTCCGAGAACCAGGATTCGTGTTCTATTTCCTCGTTAAGAATAGCGAGGACCAGATCATAGGTGCGATGGTCTTTTCCGAAAGTCATATTGCATAGATGGGTGTATCCACGCACCGCGCAGCGTTCCGCCTCAACCAGTACTTGCAGAATAGCCTTTACATCGGTCGGGTCCTTGGGGAGATTCGCCGGTGGGCAGGCTGAGATATCATGGAAGACCTTCATGTCATCGGGCAGTTTTCCACCCAGCTCATAAATGCGGGGAACCAGCGCTTCAAAGTGGTTCAGATCTTCGATACGGGCTGTTTCAGCGATCTCTTTGATCCCTTCGCCTTCAAGGCCAATCAGATTGGCGCGCAGGATTGTGTAATAATAGAAGGTTGTTAATTCTGCGGCTGCGTTCTTAATCAGTAAGTCCAGCAGTACATTCAGATCCACACCAGACTTCTTTACCATTTCCTGTGTTACTTTTGCCATTGAATACTCCTTAATCCCTGTGGGTTGAGTTATTAAACCGGGATAATATATTTTTTCAAAACAACCGATATTCAAGCTCCTTTTCGACAGAACAGTTTTTCATCAGGTACCTTCTGGAGCGAATTCCTCTATTCTTCGAGAATCTTCTGACAATCCGGACAATATCCATAATAAGTAACCTGTTGTCTCAGGATGTGAAACCCCTGCGACCTCTCTTCCGGAAGCTCCAGGTCCTTATCCATGTTTTCGATATCGATCATCCGATTACACTGCAGGCAGTACAGATGATCATGGGGCTCGGTGTTTGGGTCATAGCGCACAGCTTTCTGGCTGGTATCACGCACAATATCTATTAAACCGAGCGCATTCAGTTCATTGAGTGTGTTGTACAGAGTTGCCAGGGAGATATCCGGCATTTTTATCTTGATCTCCTGATACATGGCTTCAACGGAGGGGTGGTTTTCATTGCCGGCCAACACCTCAAAAATGGCCCGGCGCTGAGGAGTAATCTTAAAGCCTGCCTGGCGAAACCTTTGGATGACTTCTTCGGTGGTTTTCATATAGTTTATAATAATTCCTAATTTATAATAATTATAATCCAATAACAGAAGATAATCAAGGCCGGGAGTCTTAAAGGTGAAAATAGGATTGTTATACAACCGGATGGCGGTGCACTGCAGTATGCAGCGGGAGTACCGGGGTATCCTGCATGAGCACAATGAACCCCCGTATTGGATAGGCCCCCGTACGGGCGGGTTCCACAGAGTCTCACGACCCTAAAACTTCCCCTTATCCGAAAACAGATACGATGTTCCAGACCCGTGGAACCCGCCCTTCCCCAGCCTTGAGTGAATCCATATCCCTGCGAAGCCTCCGTACGGGCGGGTTCCACAGAGCCGCCTGATCCGAAAACTACCCCTTATCCGAAAACAGATACGAAGTTCCAGACCCGTGGAACACACCCTTCCCCAGCCTTGAGTGAATCCATATCCCTGCAAAGCCCCCTACGGGCGGGTTCCAAAGGTACTCCCGGAGCGAAGTATTCCAGGCATCCGAATAATGTTTCAATACACTGTGCCCACGGAGCCTGCCCCCGGATTACCAGAGGAAAAGTATTGTTCGCAGCGCCAGACACCCATATTCAAACTGGAATGAATGATGGCTCGGCGACCTGTTCTGCAAATCCCCCCCGTATCATCCAATCAACTGATGAGGCGCCTTCCAACGCTCAGAAAAGTGCATTCGCAGCATCGACACGATCTCCACCGGAAGTGAAATTCATTTCACCCAGGACGTGAACAGCCAGAAGTTCTTCTTCATCCCCACTTCAAGGGTTTCAGTACATTCTTCGACACTCTCCGGTGTTTTCCGTCCGCAGGCGGTAAGTGGAAGCGTGAGCACAATAAACAGGATCGGAATATACTTCAGGGATTTTATAGTCATTTCCTTTCAATCATGTATGCTGGTTTGCCGGAAATGCAGGATCTGGAACACTGTGACTGTTCAGAGGTTAAATCGGGGTCGAAGCATTCTATCAAATACCGGAGGCATGATCCGGAAATTGAAGGTAAAGGTTTATTTATAGCTTCTTCTATCTCCGGATCAGGTCTTCTGTGTGTAATGATGAGTGCATTCCGGCGGTTCCCCTGATAGAATACGGCAAATGTTTGAAAGGCACGGGTGATAGCGTATGGACTACAACATCCTGCTGGTGGAAGATGATCCCGGTGTCGCCGCCGGACTGCGCGATGGATTGGAACGCGAGGGATATTGTGTCGTGTGGAAGGACCAGGGTATAGGCGCAGTAGAATACGCCCTTTCCCATCACCCACACCTCCTCATTCTCGATATCCGCCTGCCGGATGGTTCGGGTTTCGATTTCTGCCGGCAGTTGCGCGAGAAAAAATGGCGCCGCCCCATCCTCATGCTGACCGTGCGCGATAGCGAGGTCGATAAAGTCCTCGGCCTCGAAATGGGAGCCGACGATTACCTAACCAAACCGTACAGCCTGCGCGAGCTGCTCTCACGGGTGAAAGCGTTGCTGCGCCGCTCATTCGGCGAATTCTCCAACTCCGAAGCGCAGCTGCTGTATATCGATGATATCGTCGTCGACCGGGACCGCAGTCTGGTGTGGCGCGGGGATCAGGAGATCAGCCTAACACCGACAGAGTTCCGGCTTCTGGTCTTTCTGGCCCGCCACTGCGGGCAGGCATTCAGCCGGGAACAGATCCTGGAAAATGTCTGGGGTTTCGATGCGCAAGTCGAGAGCGAAACTGTGGTGAATGTATATATCCGCCGGCTGCGGGAGAAGCTCGAGTATGACCCGAGAAGCCCGCAGCTTTTCCTCACCGTGCCGGGTATCGGCTACCGCCTGCGTGATTGAAACAGACTTTTGCCGTTCCTCCTGGATTTTAATTCCTCGATAGAAATCTTTATGCGTCTGAACACATTCATTCTTCCGATTTTGGCAACGCGTCCGGTTCTAACATCAGACCCTTGCTTGTGAGTATTGTTTCCGGTAAAGGATCCCTTTTCTTCAATTATTCCACAAACACCTCATGCCCATAAATCAGGATTTCAGAACTGTAATCAGGCTGATATGTCTGCGTAACCTTAACGTGGCATTCTGACGGTGATTGTATAACAGGGAGGTGCCTGGGTGCGAAGTTCGATACTGGTCAAAATCGCAGCTGGAATACTGCTTCTGATGGCCGCTGGTGGTTATCTGGGATACAGAAGCACAGCAGAAGCCGACAACGGCATACCGGAAGCCCCGCCAACGGTACGGGTTGCTGTAGGAAATGTCGAGTTGAGTGTCAGTGCCCCTGGAAGGTTGTCCGATCAGGAAACCTGGCTGGGGATGGGGGCAAACGGCCCGCTGGCTGAGATCCTGGTCAGCCCTGGCAGCCATGTGAAAGAAGGTGATCTGCTGGCTGTCCTGGGGAACGGGGAGGAACTGGCAGCTGCTGTGGCTGCAGCAGACGTAGAACTGGCGGCTGCGCGCAGAGTTCTGCAGGATCTCAAACAGAATGCACCTCTCACAACGGCTGAGGCGCTGCTGAACCTCGCCAATGCACGGGAAGAGCTTCGCAAGGCGGAATACAGGAACATGGTCCAGCAGGAAGGTCATCGAGCGGCGGGTGAAGTTATTGCAGCAGCTGAAGCAAACTTGATTCTGGCGGAAAACGCCGTTTCAAGGGCGGAACGGGTATACAACCGTTACTCGGGCAAACCTGCAGATAACCCTGCACGTGCGCAGGCGAGAGCGGTACTGGCTGCAGCGCGTCAGCAGCGCGATTCCATCCTTCGAAACCTGAACTGGTACAGGGGACATCCCACTGAACTCCAGCAACTTTTGCTGGACGCGGATGTGGCGGTTGCCGAGGCTGCCGTGGCTGTGGCGGAAAGTGCTTACGCACGTGTGGAAGAAGGCCCTGATCCGCTGCTGCTAGCCGAAGCCGCGGCTCAGGTACTCAGCGCAGAGGCACAGTTGAAAAAATCACAGGCAGAGCTGGAGGGGAGCGAACTTCGTGCGCCCTACAATGGTGTGGTGCTCGATGTCCGTTCCAGTGTCGGAGATATTGTGTCAGCCGGGGACGGTTTCATCAAATTCGCAGACCTGGGAACCATGGAAGTGGCGGGGACGATTATCGAGGAAGACCTGCCGCTTGTGGAGGAAGGGCAGCGGGTCCAACTGTATTTCGATGCATACAACGAAGCTGATGTGTTCGGTCGTGTGGAGCGGGTTGTTCCGGAGCGGGTCAGCGAGGAGCGGCCATTATATATGGTGTATATCTCACTCGATGAGATCCCGGAGGGAATGGCGCCGGGTATGACTGTCGATGCAAAAATCGTGATCGACTCGCGTGAAGACGTCCTTACTCTTCCCCGTTCCCTTGTCCGTGCCGGGGATTCAGGTCAGGCAATGGTGGAGGTGTGGACCGGGACCGCCGTTGAAAAGCGCAAGGTCAAGGTAGGCCTTCGCGGCGATACAACCGTGGAAATCCTGTCGGGCTTGTCTGAGGGGGAAGATGTGGTGGCCAAATGAACTCCGCAGAGAATCGCCTACTGAAACACACAGAAGATCTCACCAAAACGTATCTTCTGGGAACGATAGCGGTACATGCTTTGCGGGGGATCACGATGAACGTCCGTGAGGGAGAATTCGTAGTCCTGATGGGATCATCGGGCAGCGGGAAATCCACGCTGCTGAGTTTGTTGGGATGTCTCGATCGACCAACTGGGGGAAGGTACCTGCTGGACGGAGAAGAAGTGAGCAGTTTGAGCTCGGTGGAACTGGCACGAACAAGAAGCAAACGGATCGGGTTCATTTTCCAGACATTCAACCTCCTGCCACGTATGTCCGCCCTGGATAATGTGATCCTTCCGCTCCTGTATCAACGTAATGTAACGGACGCGGAGGCGCAGCACAGGGCCAGAGAAGTGCTTGAGTGGGTCGGCCTTGACGACAGGATGGCGCACCGGCCGACAGAACTCTCGGGGGGCCAACGCCAGCGGGTGGCGATTGCGCGTGCCCTGGTCTCGAACCCAGCGCTGGTCCTCGCTGATGAACCGACCGGCAACCTGGACAGCGAGACAGGCCTGCAGATCATAAGGCTGCTGCAGAAGATGCACGCGGATGGACGCACCATCTTGATGGTGACTCACGATCCGGAAGTGGCATCCATCGCCGAGAAAATCCTGCATATCCGGGACGGTTCACTGGTGGATGGGAGGTAAGTTTTGTCTTTCAAGAATCTTATCAAAACAGTTGTGAGTGGTGTGCTTGGCAATAAACTCCGTTCGCTGCTGACCATGCTGGGTGTGGTGATCGGTGTTGCATCCGTCATTACGGTCCTGGCTCTCGGGAATGGAGCACGCGCTTCCGTATCTGATGCATTTCGCAGCCTTGGAGCGGATGAAATCCTTATATCGGTCAAACAGACAATAGAGGATGAGGGCCTGGTTCCGGTTGGTGAAAATCTGACTTATGAAGACGGTATATGGTTGCAGGATACGTTGGAAAGCGTGGCGCTGGTGCAAATGAGCGTGGGCGGTTACGGAAAAATCCGGAACGGACGGGTTTCTCTCGATAGGACGATTTCAGGCGTAACAGCTGAAGGTTTGATCAAAGAAGCCCGCGCTGCAGGTATCCAGCCCGTTAATTGGGAAGCGGAAAGCTTGCCGGAGATGGAGGATTTTATGGAGATGGGACGTTTCTTCCTTCCGGCTGAAGTTCGGAGTAATGCAGAAGTGTGTGTGCTTGGTTATGACACCTGGATGGACCTGTTTCTTGGCGATGATCCGCTGGGAAAGAGCATTCAGGTGAAACGGCAGCACTGCAATGTCATAGGTGTGTTGAAGGAAATGGAATCCATTGATCCGGAAGACAGCTATTCTTCTGCCCCCAACGAAAGCTTTTTTCTGCCGATTGGAACGGCAATCGGGATCCTCTTTGATAAACCAGTGTCTGTCCGGATGTCTGCCTATGTGGCAGATGAAAAAAAAGTTCTTGAAACCGCCGAAGAAATCAGCGAAAGCCTGCGCGAGCGCCATTCGGTGGAGAAGGATGAAAACGGGGAGTGGGAGGATGACTTCAATCTAACGACGCGCAAGGAACTGTTGGGTGCGGCGCAGGAATCGGCACGTACACTCTCGCTGCTGCTTGGTGCCCTGGCTGCTGTAAGCCTGGTCGTGGGCGGGATCGGCATCATGAATGTCATGCTGGTGAGCGTTACTGAAAGGACAAGGGAAATCGGGGTACGGCTGGCGGTTGGAGCACAGCAGCGGGATATTATCCTCCAGTTTCTTTGCGAGGCCGTTTTGTTATGTGTGGCAGGGGGCATCGTTGGTATTATCGCCGGCATTTTTACCATACCCCTGGCTTCCCTGTTGAACCAGGCTCAGGCCCTGCTGGCCCCGGGAAGCATTCCGCTTTCCTTCGGAATTGCAACTCTGACCGGCTTGCTGTTCGGCCTCTACCCCGCAGTGCGGGCTGCCGGGCTTGACCCTATCGAGGCACTGCGGTTTGAGTGATTTCTTAAAACAGGTTCCTCGCTAATTAGTGTGGGTAAATACTCCAAAGCAAGTAGAATGGAAGTCAGGAAATCTGCATAACAAAGAGGAACCATGAA
>JAFGNH010000139.1 GCA_016927115.1 Anaerolineales bacterium
ACAGAACCAAATGCAGATCCCCAGGGATGGGCTGCAATGGACTTTTTTATTACTTCAGCCTGGTACCATCCCTCAAGAGGTTCCCGATTTGTATTGAAGGGCTGTTAGTTTTAACAGCGGTTAATGCAGGCTGGATGGTTGTTTCAATCCGGTTAAGAATATCTTCA
Organism: Anaerolineales bacterium; assembly: GCA_016927115.1. Taxonomy (GTDB): domain Bacteria; phylum Chloroflexota; class Anaerolineae; order Anaerolineales; family E44-bin32; genus JAFGNH01. The sequence goes on from JAFGNH010000139.1 coordinate 168, forward strand.
AAACCAGGAGGTTTGCACAATGGAACAGATTTCCACGAAAATACAAAACGCTGTCCGGGAAGAACTGGACCTGAAGCCTTTTTCCGGGGTGATTTCCGTGCAAATGCAGGGCCGAATTCTCTATGAGGAGGCTTTCGGGCTCGCCAACCGATCCGACAGTATACCCAATACTCCGGCGACACGGTTCGGGGTGGCTTCGGGAAGTAAGATTTTTACAGCGGTCGCCATCGGGCAGCTGGTCCAGCAGGGATTGCTGACGTATGATTCACGTCTTTGTGATTGTGTGGATGTTCCGTTTCCGAATTTCGATAAAGCGATCACACTTGCCCACCTGCTGACACACACCTCAGGTATCACCTCCTATTTTGAGGAAGAAAAAAACGATGACTACGAGGCGCTCTGGGAGGAGGTGCCGGTGTATGCCATGCGCAGCCCGGCGGATTTCCTGCCGCTCTTCCAGCACAAACAGCAGAAATTTCCCCCCGGCGATCACTTTGAGTACAACGATGGTGGATTCATCCTGCTGGGATTGATCATTGAGCAAGTTTCTGATATGGCCTTTCCAGACTATGTCAGGTCCCATGTATTCGAACCTGCCGGTATGTCCAATTCGGGCTATTTTCGCACTGACCGGCTGCCGGAACGCTGTGCAGCCGGTTACATCGAAGAAGGAGACAGCTGGCGCTCCAATATCTATGCGGTGCCATTTATCGGCGCCCCGGATGGCGGGGCTTACACCACGGCGGAGGATATGTGCCGCTTCTGGAACGCATTGCAGGATAACCGCCTGCTGGATGAACCGAGGACCCGCCTGATGATGCATCCGCATGTACAGGCCGAAGGCGAGGGGGAAGGTGTGTGGTACGGGTATGGTGTCTGGGTGAAAACGGAGGAACCTGGCGGGAACGCAAATTATGTGGAAGGATGGGACCCGGGCGTAGCCTGCATGTCCAGCATCTGGCCGCATGAAGACCTTAAAATAACGATCCTTGGGAACACCAACCGGTCTGTCTGGTCGTTGTATCGCGCAGTGCGGAAAGGGCTGACTGGCTGACGTTGTCGCGCAGACAGTGAAAGCAGGTTTGGCTGCGTTTTCAGGTCAAACTCCAGCCAGATCTCTTTGCTTAGTAAAGAGCTGCCTGTGCGACCCTGCCCCGACAACTGCAGACGGAGATGCGCGTGATAAACTTGCCTGCTACAATAGTTCACTGTCGCATATTCTGCTGGACGCCCTGTGAGTATTTATGAAAGCAGCGTTTGTCACGACTTCTCCATCATCTGATCGATTTACATGGTCTGGCATCAATTACAGCATGCAGAGGGCATTGGAAAATGCCGGCTGGACTATTTTTCCGATCGGTGATTTGAAATACCCATGGAAACCGTTATTCCATTTCAGAAGGTATTTCAACAGAATCCTGTTTTCTCAACAATACCTGCTTTCACGGGATCCGGCTATCCTCCACTCGTATGCAAGGCAGGTTTCCCGCGTTTTGAAAACCATGGAAGTAGATTTTGTATTCAGCCCGGGCACAATTCCGATTGCATATCTCGAGACAGACCTTCCGATTTTCTTCTGGACGGATGCAACATTCGCAGCCATGATAAACTATTATCCCCATTATTCTTTCCTGAGCCCCGTCAGCATCCGTCATGGGCATGCCATGGAGCAGAGTGCGCTCGATCGGGCGAGGCTGGCAATATATTCCTCTGCGTGGGCAGCCCAATCAGCCCTGACGTATTATTCTGCAGATCCGGCACGTGTGAAAACCGTACCGCTTGGGATAAATCTGGATCCAGGCCTGACGGATGAAGATTTATCGGCTGTTCTGGAAGCCAGAGCCCGAGGACCCATCCGGCTGCTGTTTTCGGGCCTGGATTGGAAGCGGAAGGGAGGTGATATCGCTGTCAGAACGGCAGAAATTCTCCATGGACGAGGCGTTAATATCGAACTGCATATCGTGGGGACGACACCGGAAGGTCCTGTCCCTCCCTATGTATACACTCATGGTTTTCTGAACCGCTTTATACCGGGCCATTTGCGCAAGCTTGATTCGCTGTTCCGCTCAACTCACTTTTTAATTCTTCCCACCCGGGCGGAATGTGCGGCGGTGGTGCTATCGGAAGCAAGCGCCTACGGTATACCGAGTTTGACAACCGATGTCGGGGGTAACGCTTCTCTCATCGAGGAAGGGCACAACGGGTATCTTTTCCCACTGGATGCAGGGGCTGAATCCTATGCAAACCGCATCCAGCAGCTCCTGGCAGACCGGGAGACATACAGTAAAATCGCACATATGGCGTTCCAGGTGTATTCATCCCGGCTGAACTGGAGGAAAAGCATCGAGACAGTCACCGCAAAAATCCGTGAAGTCCTGTAGGGGGCGTACGATCCCCAAGGCACTCCGGGCTATAAAGAATCAATCTTTTTCCATATAACAATCGGAAAAACCGGAGCGATCGAAGCAATCCGGAGTTGGGACGTCTCAAGTAATACTGCGTTATTGGGAAAGCTATTTTGCTGCTTGTTTCACCCCGTAAGATACTTCTTAGAACAGCCACACTGCTCGCTTTGCCATAGTGTCCGAGGACTTTATATTAACCAGAAGATGAGAGTATGTTTCCCCCCCCATGCCCATCACCGATCGGGTTATTCCTGAGCGGGTGGGACAAAGGTTTCGAAACGTTTACTGCGATACTGGTCATAATTCGGCAAAATCCGTTCATACTCGTTGTTCATCAGAGGAGAGGAAAAGATAAAGTCTGCTGAGGACCGGTTGGTGGCTACTGGAATATTCCAGACAACAGCCATGCGCAGCAAAGCCCGGATATCCGGATCATGCGGCTGCATTTCCAGTGGATCCCAGAAAAAGATGAGCATATCGAGTTCGCCGTTGGAAATCATTGCACCGATCTGCATATCGCCGCCCAAAGGGCCGCTGCGCACTTTGTTTACCGGGAGATCGAGGGTTGTTTCCAGCAGCATACCGGTAGTACCGGTGGCAAAAATATAGTGTTTGCTGAGGTTGCCGCGGTTGAACGAAGCCCATTCAAGCAGTTCATCTTTCATGTGATCGTGTGCGATCAGGGCGATATTTTTACGTTTCCCCAGAAGCTGCGTTTGTTTTTCCATAGATTCTTTCTTCCATTCTATCTGGATTGTTCGCTGGTATTCAATGCCTGCTGAGTGTTTTTTGGACAAGCAGGTATTGGAAGGTATCATAGCATAGAATGGACAACAAAGAAGGAGGTGGAGCGGAGGCCTTCATTGGGAACCGAATAGTTGCTGCGTGTTTCTTTTCCGTTTCCAGATCCGTGCATTGGCTGGGACTGGAGTGGGGATCGACAGGACGGTTGTGGGGAATTGTTTCAGCACAGAGGATGGTTTGTCAGTGCATTATGATTCCATACGGTCCTGAGGGGGGCATCGTGCACGTTACTGCCTTCCTGCAAACGACGGCAGGTGGGAGACCCAGCATTCACTGGAGCGGGTTTTGATATGTTGTGCAGGATTCTTGACCCTGTGTCGGGTTCTATGCTATTCTACACGCAAACGATTGCGCAAACGATTTTATCGCCAAATTCTGAACGGGTGGTTCTTGTCCATTGGCAACCATACGTGAAGTAGCACAAAGAGCCGGTGTCTCCCCGACTACAGTATCCCATGTGATTAATCAAACACGCTATGTGTCTGAAGAAGTGACGGTGCGCGTCCATATGGCCATGCAGGAGCTTGGCTACAGGCCGAATGCACTGGCACGTTCGCTGCGTTGTGGCGAGACCAAAACGATCGGCTTGATCCTCCCGGATTCCTCCAATCCCTACTTTGCAGAACTTGGCCACGCGATCGAATCCCAGGTTTTCAGCTACGGCTATTCGCTAATATTATGCAACTCCGAAGGTGATCAGAAAAAGGAGACCTTCTATACGCAGGTACTGATGGAAAAACAGGTCGACGGCATTATGTTTATCTCCTCAGGCGATGAAGGTTCCTCGATCCAGAGCCTGCTTGATCACCAGGTCCCGCTCGTTGTGATCGACCGCATCTGTGGCGCGCTCGACATCGATGTTGTTCTCACTGATAATTTTCAGGGTGGTTATGCTGCCGGTTCTTATCTGGCCGGCCTGGCTCATACTCGCATTGGTATGATCACCGGGCCGATCCGGGTGACTCCCAGCGCCGAGCGCGGTACCGGTTTCCAACAGGCACTGGCTGACCACGGCATCGAGGTAGAAAAGGGCCTGATTGTGAGGGGTGCTTTTAACGCTGCTTCCGGTTACCAGGCAGCGGAGAAGCTGCTCTCTATCAACGAACCGCCCACTGCAATTTTTGCCAGCAACGACCTGATGGCAATAGGAACCCTTCGTGCGGCTTATGAGCACGGCCTCAGCGTACCGCAGGATCTTTCGCTGATCGGGTTTGATGATATCGAACTCGCATCCTATGTCGTCCCCCCGCTGACTACCATAGCCCAGCCCAAAGAACAGATCGGGCAGGCTGCTGTCGACCTTCTCATCAAACGAATTACAGACCCCGTACGCGAAACGGAAAGAGTTGTACTTCAGAATTCACTTGTGCTGCGTAATTCCTGCAGGAGGTTCTTTTCGTGAAACTTCTCGTCATAGGCAGTTTGAACATGGATCTGGTTGCATATACAGACAGGCTTCCTGAAGCTGGAGAGAGCGTGCTGGGAAAGGATTTTCAGACTTTTCCGGGAGGCAAAGGCGCCAACCAGGCTGTGGCGGCTGCCCGCCTTGGAGCTGAAGTGTCCATGCTGGGTTGTGTTGGGAATGATGCCTTCGGCACCAGCCTTATCCAGAATCTTGCCGACAATGGGGTCAAGACGGAACATATCCTGCGCGAGAGCGAGACTCCAACCGGCACTGCGGTGATTACCGTGGATGCTCAAGGGCAGAACACACTTGTTGTGATCCCGGGCAGTAATTACCGACTGCTGCCTGCAGATATTGAAGCCCAGCGGCAGTTGATCGAGGAGGCGGACATTCTCTTGCTCCAGCTGGAGATACCACTGACCTCCGTTCAGCGAGCAGTCGAGATAGCCGGTGATGCAGGGACCAGTGTAATTCTCAACCCTGCGCCGGCATGCGATCTTCCCGATCGGATTCTGCAGCTGGTGGACGTGTTTATTCCCAATGAAACCGAGGCGAAGTGGTTCTCTGGTGGGCCCCTGGAGCACCCCGATGATCTTTCCGCTGCTGCTGCACGGCTTCGGGAGCGCGGCGTGAAACGGGTGCTGATTACACGCGGAAAAAATGGAGCGTTCTATCAGAACGATTCCGGGGAATGGACTATTCCGGCTTTTACCGTAACCGCAGTTGATGCAACAGCTGCAGGTGACGCGTTTATCGGCGCGTATGCGGCTTCATTGGCACAGGGATTTTCCCTTCAGGAAGCTCTGCGCTGGAGTACTGCCGCCGGGGCGCTTGCAGTATCGAGAAAGGGAGCGCAAAGTTCCCTTCCCTCAAAAGAAGAACTCCTGCAATTCTTGAAGAAAAAACCTTCATTTGATATGTAGTTAACCTTAAACAAAGTCAACAAAGCAGCAGTTGACCCGGGAGGTGAAAACCAAAGCCGATATACAATCAGAACAGTTTATCGAATCCCGAACACGGAGAAACCAAAAGAGTGAATAGAGGAGAAAAGATGAAAAAAACAATACTTGTACTTTTAGTCCTGTCTTTGCTGAGTGTGGGCCTGGTGGGCTGCGCACCGCAGGCAGAGGAACAGGAAGTTGGGAAAGTTGTATACGTGATTAACGGTGCGTTGGGAGACAACGCCTTTTATGATTCCGGTAAAGCCGGCCTTGATCAGATCGCAGAAGAATACGGCCTTGAAACCCGCACTATCGAGTGCAACTTCGACGCCGGTCAATATGAACCGGCGCTGCAGGCCGCCATCAACTACGCCGATGTGATCTTTGTGATTTCGTACGGCTTTGAAGATCAGCTGATGGAGTACGCCGACAGCAATCCGGACAAGATCTTCGTGAACCTGGACACCGTGGTGCAGAACGAAGGCGGCACGATCACTTCGGTGGACTTCATCGAAGAGGAGAGCGCCTATCTGACCGGTATTGTGGCCGGCATGACCACTCTTGACACAAGCATCCCCAACATCAATGACGGCAAACTTATCGGGGCAGTCGGTGGAGACGTGGACCCGGTTATCGAGGCGTTTGTGTTTGCTTATACCAACGGCGCCCAGTCGGTTGATCCGGAAATCACCGTGGAAACCAAGTACCTCGGCACCTGGGAAGATACTGCAAAAGGCAAGCAGGCTGCCCTGCAGCTGTATGATATGGGCGCTGATGTGGTCTTCCAGATTGCTGCTGCGGCCGGCATTGGTGTGCTGCAGGCCGCCACTGAGCGCGACCTGTATGCCATTGGTGTTGACACAAACCAGAATGACCTTGAGCCCGGGCATGTTGTCGCCAGCGACATCAAAGATGTTGGACAGGCGATTATTGAAGTCTACAAGACCATAGCTGATGGCACGTATGAACCCGGTGCAGTGCTCGAGTACGGCCTGGCTTCAGGCGGCGTGGATGTAGCTTTCGAAGCCCAGGTGGAAATTCTGCCGCAAGACATCATCGACTATGTGAACGAAGTGCGCCAGCAGATTATCGATGGCGAACTGGTCGTTGAGCGCTACACAGTCGAATAACCAGGACAGAACAGGTGAGCCGCAATGGAAAACATTATTGAGATGACCGGGATTGTGAAGGTGTTTCCACCCAATGTGGTAGCCCTTGACAATGTTTCCGCCGGTTTCCGCAGGGGCGAGATCCATGCGATTGTCGGTGAAAATGGTGCCGGCAAGAGCACGCTGATGAAAGTCCTCTACGGGATGGAGGAGCGCAACGCCGGTGAAATTTTCTACAGCGGCAAGCCTGTGTTTTATCACGAACCGGGCGAGGCCATTGCCGATGGCATCGGCATGGTCCACCAGGAGATCCTGCTTATCCCCGAGTACACTGTGTGCCAGAATGTTGTACTCGGGGTTGAACCCACTCATATTCTGGGGGTTCTTGATGATGAGGAGGCCCGCCGCAGGGTGGTGGAAAAGATCGAGGAATTCCAATCCAATCTCCAGCCGGAGACCCTGGTGGAGGATCTATCGGTGGCCGCCCGCCAGAAAGTCGAAATTCTCAAGCTCTTATATCGCAATGTTTCTATTCTTATTCTGGACGAACCAACAGCAGTGCTGACCCCGCAGGAGATTCCGCAGTTCTTCAACGAACTGCGCCGACTGCGCGATAACGGCAAGACGATCCTGTTTATCTCACATCACCTGGATGAGGTGGTCGAACTCAGCGACCGAATCACGGTCATGCGTAAAGGAGAAGTAGTGGACACCGTGGATGCGGCAGGCACCAGCAAACGCGAGCTGGCCAGTATGATGGTAGGACGTGAAGTGATTTTCACCTCCCTGCGGGAGGAGAAGAAGCCGGGAGAGGTGGTTTTCTCAGTATCCGGGCTTTCCTACAGAAATCCGCACGGACATCAGCAATTAAAGGAAATCAGCTTCGATGTTCGAGCCGGTGAAATTGTGGGCATCGCCGGCGTGGAAGGCAACGGCCAGTACGAACTGGTCAACACCATCACCGGCTTGCTGGACGCATCCGGCGGCTCATTCCAGGTCAACGGCACGGGGCTGACACATCTGCCGATCCTGGAGCGCCGCAAGCGGATCTCGTATGTGTCGCAGGATCGCAGCCGGATGGGCGCCAGCCGGACAGCATCCATTATTGAAAACACAATCATGTCCCATCACAGGCTGAACAGGAACTTTACCCGGTGGAAAGGCATCCTGCTGAACTTTAAAGCAGCCCGGCAGTTTACCGAAAACGTGCAGGAGAGGTTTTCAGTGAATATGGGTTCCATGGATAATCCCTTCAATTCGCTTTCTGGCGGTAATCAGCAGAAGATTATTCTCGGCCGCGAATTGTCGCTTGATGCGCCGTTTGTGCTGCTGGACCAGCCGACGCGCGGGCTGGATGTCGGCTCGATCGAGTATGTGCACCACCAGATCCTGCGGATGCGTGAACAGGGCCGGGCGGTGCTGCTGCTTTCAGCAGACCTGGATGAGCTGTTCCGGATTTCGGATCGTATCCTTGTGATGCATCGCGGCAAAATTGTCGCAGACCATAAGAACGAAGACACGACGCTCGAAGAGGTGGGGATTCAGATGCTCGAGGGAGCGGAGGGGTAGGATGCAGAAAAAACTTGTCAGCGGAGCAGCCGGTGTCCTCGGGGCGATGATCCTTGGTGCAGTGATCATGCTTGTACAGGGCTATAACCCGCTGGCGACGTATGCGGCGCTGTTCAACTATTCACTCGGAGAGCGCTTTGCCCTGTTGGCCATGCTGCGCAACTCGGTTCCGTTGATCCTGACCGGACTGTCGGCCTCGATCGCGTTCGCCTCCGGCCCGGTGAACCTGGGACAGCCAGGACAGCTGGTTATCGGTGCGCTGTTTGCCACGGTGGGCGGGCTGTACCTGGATTTACCACCGGTATTGATGATCCCCACGCTGATTGCACTTGCACTGCTGGGAGGTGCACTGTGGTCCGGTCTGGCAGCCTTGATGCGGCGCCTGTTCAACATGGACGAGTTCATCACCACGCTGATGCTGAATATGATCGCGGACTTTTTCACATACTGGGCAATCACGCATCCCTTCTTCGATGAAACCGCCTACTCACCCATGACGCCGCTGATGAACGAAAGCGGCTGGCTTCCCGAGATTGGTGGTTTGAGTTCCAGTGTGATTTTTATGATCCTGGCATTTGTGCTGGTGTGGTTCATCTTCAGCCGCTGGACAGCTGGTTATGAGTGGCGCATCTCAGGGCAGAACTCGATCTTCGCCCGTTTGGGAGGGTGTGAGATCGACAAGAACTACACTGCCGTGATGCTGCTCACCGGTGCGCTGGCCGGGCTTGCGGGCGGGCTGGTTGTGATGGCAGGCCCGCACCGTTTCCTGAAAGGGATCGGCGCCAACTATGCCTGGGATGGAGTGATGATCGCTATGGTGGCCAACAACGGGCTGATCGGCACTGTGCTGTACGGCCTGTTCTTTGCCACACTACAGTCGGGAGCGCTGGGTATGGAACTGATTACCGATGTGCCCAGCGAGTTTATCCAGGTGCTGCAGGCGGCGATTGTCCTGGTGGTGGTTGCCGGGCGCGGCTATCTGGACCTTCTGATGGATAAGATGACTGCGCGTCGCAGGGCAAGAGAGAGAGCAGCACTATGAAAATGCTTGTTGGGCTGATTAACGGAATGATTGCCGGAGCGGCTCCGATACTTCTGGCGGCGCTGGGCGGCACACTGACGTACTATGCCGGCATTTTCAACATCGCTATGGAAGGGATGATGCTCGGCGGTGCCTTTTTTGCGGTACTTGGCTCTTACTACTTCCAATCGTGGGTGATGGGCATCCTGGCGGCTGTTCTCGGAGCAACCCTGATGTCGCTCATTTTTATCTACTTCTCCGTTGTGCTCGGTACGGATGAGTTTGTGACTGGCATCGGCCTTAACCTGTTTGCTCTCGGTGCTACCACCTACCTGCTGCGCCAGATCTTTGAGGTCAAGGGAGCCTTTGCAGGACCAGGGATCATCCCTGTGCCGCGTGTGAACATACCGCTGCTGCAGGATATCCCGGTGCTGGGAGAGATCCTCAGTGGGCAGAACCTGATCATCTACCTGGCCGGGCTGGCGATCGTACTGACTGCGTTCCTGGTGTTCAAAACGAGGTTCGGCCTGCGGCTTCGCGCCGCAGGGTACAACGCAGACTGCCTGGATACCAGCGGTGTGAAGACGTCCCGCATCCGTATCTGGTCGCTGCTGCTGTGTGGTGTGCTGTGCGGGTTGGCAGGGGCGTACCTGTCACTAGGGTATGTGACTCTGTTCTCGGAGAACATGTCCGCAGGGCGGGGTTGGATTTCGCTGGCGGCTGTGATCCTGGTAAACGGCAATCCATGGGGCATTGCGCTCATCTCACTGCTCTTCGGCTTTTCGGATGGGTTGGGTTTGATGATCCAGCAGGTGATGCCCTCGCAGTTCGCTTCGATGGTGCCGTATGTGGCAACCCTGATCGCGCTGTATTTCTACTCCGTGCGCGGAAAGAAGAGACTGGCATGAGTCAGAAGGCATGGGAGAGGGAACGAGCCCTGCGCGAGGCCGCAGTACCGGTGGACCGACGCAAACAGGGCAGTGAGTGGTATGAGCCAGGCTTCAGCGCACCAGCAGGCGATGACCTCATCGACATGTTCTGGGAGTCAAAGGTGCCGGGTTCCTTCGCACCTGAAATCCCGTATCTGGAAATGGTGCAGGCTTTGAGCAACAAGGGATATAACGTGAGCACGGCCGAAGCATTGATCGATGAAGGAATAACGCTGCACAGGAGCGGCGATAAGGATGGATTGCGTGTGCTGACCGCCCGGTTGTGGAACGCTCTGAATACTGCGCAGCGCGACCCTGAAAGCAGCTATTTCACTTATGAACATCCGGAGAGCTGGGAAATGGTGCGCGCTGCCATGTCCGATGTGCAGACTCAGCAGCCGGCGAAACCCCCTGCCGGTCTGGACCAGCGTGTGCTGGATGGTTGGATCGGCCAGCTGGCTGGAGCCTCTTTCGGCACGGCTATCGAAGGTTACACCGGTGAACAGATCACGGCCGTGTACGGCGATGTGGACAGCTACATCACTGAACCGGAGACCATGAATGACGATGTGGTTTATGAGCTGGTATTTCTGGACGTGTTCGAGCGAATGGGCAGGGCTCTTACATCCGAATGGCTTGGGTTGGAATGGGTGCGCCAGATCCCGTTCGGCTGGTCGGCGGAGTGGGTGGCACTGCGCAACCTGAATATGGGCATCTTCCCGCCTCAATCCGGAGCGTTCCAGAATCCCTATTCCGACTGGATCGGGGTACAGATGCGGGCGATGGTGAGCGGTCTGCTGGCTCCCGGCTGGCCGCTGGAGGCTGCCCGGCTGGCTTATATCGACGGCGTGGTGTCGCATGCTGCCAACGGCGTGTATGGCGGGATCGCAGCGGCGGTAATGGTTTCACTGGCTTTTGTAAAAACAGATGTCCGGCAGGTTCTCAGGGAAACAACGAATTATCTTCCGCAGCGTAGTGAGTATGCATTTGTGTACACTTCGGCTATGCGCATAGTGCGAGAGGAGCGAGATCCGGCAGAGGCGTGGAGGCGCCTGGAAAAACAGCTGCAGCGCTGCAACTGGATCCACGCCTACCCCAATATCGCGGCTGTGATCGTATCGCTGTGGTATGGCCAGGGCGATATGACCGAATCGTTCCGTCTGCTGGCGAAATGCGGGATGGACGTCGACTGCAGCGGAGGCCTTGCGGGGACGGTGCTGGGGGTAATGCACGGGGTACCGGCGAAGTGGGCGGATCCCATCGGCGACCGCCTGGAAACGTACCTCAGGGGCAAGGAGGAACTCTCCATCCGTGAGCTGGCTGAAAAGACTTCCATGCTTGTGCGGAAGAACTGGTAATTTTTATTCGCTGAGCTTAACCGGCTCTTTTCGCTATCATTTATTTTAACGATTTCCTGAGACTGAAATACAGGTCTTTCCAATAAGGATTCTTTTTATTTATAAGATCTATTTTCTTTTGTCTGGATCCCCCTTTAATTTTCTTTTCAAGTGCGGCGGCTTCCTTCTCATTATTGAATTCTGCTGTATAGACGAGCAGGCTAACTTTATATTTTTGAGTGAAGTATCCTCCTTTCCCGGCTTTGTGGTTTGAAATGCACTGAACGATATTACTGGTTTTGCCGGTATACAGCACAGTATGAGTTTTATTCGTCATGATAAAAACGTGGAATCGTTGATTCATCACATTGTCCCCCAAGTGATTTATTTGTGCTGTTATACTACACCTGATGCTCATTCCAATCAACTTCTCAGATGTCTATTCAGGGAAACAGAGATCCCTCGCAAGCTCGGGATGCTGATATTTGTAGGGGAGCTTCTCCCCATACCCCTCTTTGTGAAATTTGAGCAGGCCAGGAAATGAAGGGATCATAAGTCCTTGTGAGTAAGTATCTTTCCTCAAAGATAATGTTACAAGGTGTAATCCTGGCAAATGTGTATGTCTTTCAGTGATGATATTGTCGGATTGAGATAGGGCGAAAGATTTTTCGCCCCTTCTCCAGGTTCGGGAATGTTTTAATTCTCCATTGCATCGAGCAGGCTGGAGAGAAACGACAGATCGCTTTTCCACATCCCACATCGTTTTCGCATAGGGTTCGCTCAATAAATAGAGGCTGCTCAAAAAAATGAGCAGCCTCGCTGGCTTAAAGTAAATTGAGGAGCATCTACACGGAGAAGCTATCCTAAACCTAGAAGAATTCCGCCCTGATAGACGATAAATGATATCACCCATGCGATGATAAATTGGCCGATAATACTGACCCACATCCACTTTGAGCCAAACTCCTGACGCTGGGCTGCAACTGCAACCATACAGGGAGTGTAGAGCAGCACAAAGAGCATAAAACTCATCGCTGCAAGTGCGCCGTGACCGCCGCTGCCCTGTTCAAAGCTGTCTTCGACGGCAAGCATCAGATCGGTCATCTCTTCCTCTTCCTCGCCTTCAAAGAGGTCGATGCCTACGATCAGCGGGATCGATTTTATTGTGTCAACTGCAGCACCGAAAAAACTGGTCACGATTTCCACCAGGTCTTCACCAAACGTTGTCGGTTCGGCTTCTTCCTCTGCGCCTTCTTCCACGCCGTATACCTGTGACATGGTTCCTACCACAACTTCCTTGGCCACAAACCCGGTGATAAGCGAACCGCTGGCTTCCCATTCACCAAAACCGAGCGGCTTGAACAAGGGTGACAAGCCGCGGGAAACCGATGCAAAAGCGCTCTGGTCCACACTGCTGTTTTTGAAGGTGGCCTGTGGGGTGGTTGGGATGGCAAGCAGCAGCCAGATGATGATGCTGGTTGCAAGGATCAGCGACCAGGCTTTTTGAATAAATGCGCTTGTCCTCTCCCAGAGATGGAACCAGATCGACTTGAGAGTCGGCATGCGGTAGGGAGGCAGCTCCATCACAAACAGTGAGCTTTCCTTACCTTTGAATACGGTGTGTTTCAGGATAACACCGGTAAGCACAGCCATGGCAATGCCGATTACATACAAAACAAAGATAACCATACCGCTGTTTCCAGGGAAGAATATCGAAGCGAAAAGAACATATACGGGCAGCCTGGCACCGCAGCTCATAAAGGGAACAAGCAAGCCGGTAAGGATGCGGTCTTTTTCGTTATCAAGCGTACGGGTGGCGTAGATGGCGGGCACAGTGCAGCCGAAGCCGACGATCATGGGAAGGAAGCTCTTGCCGTGAAGACCGAGAGAATGCATCAGGCGGTCCATCACAAAAGCGGCACGGGCCATGTAGCCGGAATCTTCCAGAACGGCGAGTGCGAAGTAGAGTGCCATGAGCACGGGCACGAATACAAGCACGCCGCCGACGCCCGCAATCACGCCGTCAACCATCAGGCTTTCAACCCAGGTGCCTCCGAGTCCGACTGCTCCTAGCAGTGCGACAACCCAGTTGGTGATTGGGCCTCCGATTACGCTGTCCACCCAATCGAGAAACGGGGAAGCGACATCGGTTGTGATCTTGAATACGATCCACATCATTGCGAGGAAAATCGGTATTCCCAGGAAGTGGTTTGTAAACACCCGGTCGAGTTTATCTGACAAAGTGGTTTCAACCCGATCATCTTTATACAGCACCTGCTGGATTTGTTCATGGATCCAGCTGTAGCGCCGGTCTGTGATGATCGTATCCAGGTCATCGTCGTATCGTGAGCGCAGAGCCGCTTCGCTTTTTTCTGCAGCTGCCAGCAGTTGATCTGTTCCTTCTGTCCCTTTGATTTTTTCGAGAATGTCCGAATCCTGCTGCAGCAGTTTGAGCGCCAGCCAGCGCGCGTTGTATCGATCTGTGAGGGCAGAATTGCTGGCTATCAGCTCAACAAGGTTAATGATTTCGTCTTCGACAGCGTTCCCATAGTTAATGATCAATGGTGAACGGAATGTTGCAGTGCTTAGTGTGTTCATGCGGCCTGCTCCTGAACCACTTCGTTTTTAATAATTTCCGCAGCGATTGCGGCTTTCAGTTCCTCCAGGCCATGACCTTTGCTGGCCGTGGTCGCAACAACCGGGATGCTCAGGACCTCTTCGAGTTTGTCCTTCTGGATGTTCATACCGCGCACTGCAGCCTGGTCGCTCATATTCAGTGCGGCAACAGCCCGCACACCGATTTCCAATACCTGGACAGTAAGATAGAGATTTCGCTCAAGGTTGGCGGAATCGATGACCAGAACGACAAGGTCCGGTTTCTCATGGATGATAAAGTCACGGGCAATTACCTCTTCCAATGAAAATGCGGTCAAACTGTATGTCCCCGGCAGATCAACGACTCGATAATTTCGCCCCTGATATGTCCATGTACCTTCTTTTTTCTCAACTGTTTTGCCGGGCCAATTGCCTACGTGCTGGCGAGAGCCGGTCAGGGCGTTAAAGATTGTGCTTTTCCCAGCATTAGGATTGCCGGCAAGGGCGATGGTGGAACTTAATGGCATGATGTACTCCTTCTATATAGAGCAGCAATTGACCAACCCGGGAAGAATCCCGGGTCAGTCTGACTGCTCGCCTTGTGTAATTTCAACCTGAACGGTTTCGGCTTCTGATTTTCGCAGAGAGAGGCTGTAGCCTTTCAAGGAAAATTCGATCGGGTCTCCAAGCGGGGCGATGCGGATCACACTGACTTCGCTTCCTGTGACCAGCCCCATATCGAGCATTCTTCTTCGAGCCGCACCCTTTCCTCCGACATGAACAACAACCCCTAATTGTCCTTTTTTCAACTCAGATAAAGGTATCTGTTTTACAGTGGTTTGTTTTTCTGCCTGCATGAAGTTCTCCTTGTTGATGAAATTTGATTGATGACTATCAGGCTGTGTTGATTGTTTCTGAAACTCGGTATCCGATTGAATGGTGAGAAAGATGTGGCTCATAAGGTCGGAATCCAGCGAGAGCGTTTGCTGCCCCGCTTTCACAAGGCAGCTGTTATTGAAAGCTGCCTGGACCAGTATGGGTGTGCCCGGGCGAAGTCCGTGATCTTCCAGGTAGGATTGTGCTGCTTCTGGCAGATCCACCTGTGCAACGATGCCGGATTGGCCTGCGCTGAGTCTGGAAAGAGAGAGAAAATTCCGCTCCGGGATCTTGCTTTCCGATGTGGGAATTGGCCTCCCAATTGGATTGGTTGAGGGGAACTCCAGGAATCGATCCAGGTGGTCAGCGAGAAGGTTGGGCGTGGCATGTTCCAGTTCACAGGCGACTTCATGGGCCTGTTCATATGCCAGTCCCAGCTTCTCTACCAGGAAGACTTCCCATAACCGGTGCTTGCGTAGAATCATACTGGCGAGCTGATCTCCTTCTTCTGTCAGCGATACACCTTTGTATGGCTGATATTGCACCAGGCTGGAATCCTGCAGCTTTCGGCACATTTCATTTACGGACACAGCTGATATTGAAAGGACCTGAGCAAGCTCCGAGAGAGGCACAGGCTGCCGATTGTTCTGTTCTCGGGCAATGGTCACCAGATACATCTGCATACTTTCGCTGATCATCTATTCTCCAATATTTATAGGTATGCCATAAAATATTATAATAATTTATTAGGTAAGCCTTATAATATTCTTTATTCCGGCAGCCGTCAAGGGGGTAATAGGATGGAATAGTGTTGAAATTATGGATTTTTAGAAGACGGATAGAACAAAAAGTATAGAAAATGTGTTATCAATGGAGAGGGGAAAAAACAATCAGCAGGATCAGGGAAAAGAAGGGCGAAACACACAGGCTGAGGTCTTATCGGGAAAACAGCAAAATCCCGGAAGAGCGAGAGCCCTCTTCCAGGATAAGCCAGGATCTCTATATTGTTATCGCAGGAACGGGATACTTAAAGGGTAACGGACCGGCTTGCCGGACACAGCTCTGAAAGCGTTAACAGTACCTTGAAAGGTTGCATAGAAACCGGTCAGGATTAAGGGCAGCAGCAAAACAGCCAGCCCCCCAAGATAAGCCATACCTATGTCTGTATTGAAAACGTCCTTAAGGTAAATCAATACCCATGAGAACAGCAGCAGAAGTAAAGCAAGTGCAAACAAGATAACAGTGAGTGTAATCTGGAAGTTTAACACAAGCTTTCCATGTTCGTCTATCTTGTGATTCTTGCCTTTCTTCCAACTCCATATCAGGAGTGGAATGACCACGATGCACAGGATGCTGCTCAAATGCAGCAGGACCAGCCAGAGGGTCTCATCCTTCTGCTCACTGTTGAAGTCGTATTCGAGGCTGTTGCTGAGGCTGTTGAGTGTGTATGCCCTGGGATCTACCTCTCCCTGTTCGATACGCTGGATGGTACGTGTGCTGACTTCGCAGTATTCCGCCAATTTTTCCTGTGTGAACCCTTTCTGGCTGCGCAGTTCGGCTACAAGACTTCCAAGATCTGGTTGTTTCATGATTTACCTCCCGGTGTTGTACTGACTCCATTATGGAGACCGGGCCTTATTACTCAATGTCGTGAACACGACATTTTAACGACATATCTGACTTGAGTATATGGCAGGTTGCTTTTACCTGATAATACCAATGATTGGATGAATTAGTTAATTACGATGTATAGGAGTTATGCTGGATTGATCTGTATAAACAAATAAGTATCCGGGTTTATCCTTCAGAAGTGATGGGATTGTCTTTGTCAAAAACCAGTGTGTAGCAGAAAAAATTTCCTGCTTTCCTCTTGAGTCTGAAACCAGCCGATTCAACAAGGTTGGTCAGACTGCGGGAAAGTGGGTAGTCCGGATCGAGTAAAAGTTCGCTGAAGGCGAGCAGACCATCAGGTTTGAGAACCCTGTGGAATTCTGCCAGGGCTCGTTCTGGTGTTGGAATTTCGCCAATAACTGCGATCATGGTGACAAGATCGAAGGTGCTGGCCTCAAATGGAAGCGCAAACACATCTGCCGTACGGACTTCGATAGTATGCATGCCCGCATTTTTGAACACACCCTGAACGCGCTCGATTACACTCGGTTCGATATCGATGGTAACCAGTTTGCCTTCGGGGCCGATTCTCCGGGCAGCGGCGAGAGAGTAGGTTCCGTTTCCGGGCCCGACTTCCAGCACTTTCATACCGGGCTGTATGCCGTGACTTGCTGCGGTTTCGTCCGGCGGCTGAATCCTGCGCCGGAAGGGATTATCGATCAGCGACACAAAAGCCGATGGAATAGGAAACTTATAGAAATGCCGGACGATCCGGATCAAAGTGTGTAATCCGATAAATACCAGCAGAAAGCCAAGAAGTATCTTCAGCAGTGTGTAAATCATCATTGGAACACTCCTCAGCCGGTTCTGGGTGAAGTGACAACGCTGGTTATCGGGATATCTAGGGAGAGCCGGTTTTTTCTACCGTCAGAGTGTCGAGGTTGAATCGATAGACGCCGTCATCAGCCGGATCTTCTGCACACGCGTAGCGGAGGAACGATTCGAATTGGAGCGCCCCTTCCCAGACGCCGGGATTGGAAGGGGTATCGTTGGGTGACGGATAAAATGTACCTTCGTCTGAAGATTCAGGCAGTCCAGCGAAATCCTCCTGGTGAAGGGTTTGCTTGATATTCCCGCTGGAATCCAGACGGAGGAAAGCAAGCCGCCATCCGACAGAACAGGCATCGCCGTAGTGGATACCTTCATAGAACGCAATCCACTGCCCATCCGGGGAGACAGCAGGTGCAAACCCATCAGCGAGGAGGACGTACTCTCCAGTACCGGTATCGATCACAAGCAGGCGATCACGCACAAGCAGCGGGCTGTCGGGATCGTCAATCACTTCACTCACTGCCAGGGCTGAACCATCAGGAAACCATGACAGACCGGTGATGGTGCGGGTTTCGTGAAGAATCTGCCTCTCGCCGGAAGTCTTTTCAAGAACAAGCATAAATTCTTCAAGGATCAGAGCAGTGCAAGATTCATCCGGAGAAGGGTAGGAGCCGGTTATTTCCAGATCGCTTGTGGGATCGTCACCTTCCTGAGTATCCGGCCGATTTTCCTCGGAAGGGATGGCGTCGGCAGCTTGTGTCGCGAGCATGGCATCCTGAACTGCGACCTGTGTAGAGAGGGCGGCATTCTCGGTGGAAAGTGCTGCGAGTGTCCCGTCATCCGGGTATCCAAAAAAGCCAGTTAAGGTACAGGCGGCCGTCAACAGCAAAGATATGGATACCAGAAGAATGTCGGTTTTTGTATTTCTATCAGCGTTTATGTTCATGTTTTGTTTTCCATTCAGTACGAAAGTTAATTTATATACTCTTTGATAATTTACGCCAGAGTACGGCAGCTGCTTCGAAAATGATAATTAAAAAGCCCACACTGAGGAATACCCACTTCAGCAGTGTAAAGACTGGTGTAAGCATACCCAGAATTGGAGATGTGTCTGGGAAACGGGCAAAAACCAACGAAGCTCCCACGTTTTCGAGAAAGTCAAACAACGTGCCCAACAGTGGCACGAGGTTGAGAAGGCTCCATCTGCTCTCACTGAACAAGCGACTGCCGAGCCAGCCGGCAGCTGTAAGCAGGAAGACGGAATAGACAACCGGCCAAATTATATCGAAGGTGAAACGGGCACGGATGTATGCTGAGCGGCCCTGCTCGCCGTACTCCTCAGCTATCCGGTAGAGGTCCTGCGCACTGTAGAAGAAGGAAGTGTCCGGTGACTCTGCAGTACCGGCTGCTTGTTCTGCCCGGGCTGCCTGATCGGGGAGCACAAGCATAGTAAAAAGCAGAAAGATGACAAGCGCAATAACGGCGATTTTTCCTGTCGATATCAGGGTCAGCCGTTTTGAAAATCTGGATAACAATGATTGGCGCATATTGTTTGCTCCTGCCAAGAAAAAGGATCCTGAGAGCAAGGATAAATCTTTATAGAATTGTACACTGAAGCCGGAAAGTTAGGTCCAATCGGGTCTAATCGGGTCCTGCCCGACCTACCGGGTTAGACCCGGACACGCGGCAGGTAACTTACACGATAATGGTCCCAACCGAATAAAACGGCAGATTCGTTCTGGTGTAATTTTGGAAACGAAGGTCAAGGTTTATGGAAGAAAGGACAACGGTTAAAAAGCAACGGCGAATCCAAATATTCTTCTATAGTTTATGATTCTGTAAAGTTATGGTTTACTGAACTACATATTGTGGAAATATGTGGATTTCAGCTGCTTTTCCGGCGCAAGGCCGCACCAACTCCTGCACCCAGGGCGAGGCCAGCACCGATACCTGCCGGCAGGTTCTGGATAGCAATCCCGAAAGCTGTCCCCAGTGCCAAACCGATGCCAACAGACAGCCCCATTCTTTTTGATTCCGGTCTCTTTTTACCGTTAGTTTGATAACCTTCCATTGTTTGATTCTCCTGATGGATGTGATTCTTGCTCTGATTATTAAGACTCCCTGAATTCTTTGGAGGAGCAATTTTCCGGGAAGGAAAGGTTTTTTGAGCGGCTTCCTTCCTGTTCTAGATACCATTCTTGCGCATAAATGGTTTCAAATGAGCTTTCTATTTAGAAATCCCGGGAAGAGGGACAGTGCTGTACGAACTGGACTAAATCCTGAACAAGACCCGGGACAGCAGCAATTGCTGCTGCCCCGGATAAAATCAGCTGCTGAATGTGGATCAGCCATCCTGTAACATATCGGCTGGTTCTTCGGGTTCGTTTTCAACCGTTTTCAGGCTGGTATTGCCGGCTGCAGGCGGAGCATCAGCTTCTTCTCCCGCAGTTCCTTTATACATTTTCCCCAGATACTCTGGCAGTTCAAAACCCGCCATCTGTGAAATATCCTGCAGTGGTGGAAGGCTTTTGAACAGGTTGGAGATAAAATTCGCGGTTGAAGAGGATTCTCCATTCCCGGAATCCCATACGGTGATTTTATCGATCTTGAGGTTGCTGATTGCTTCTACCTGGCGTGAGACGAGTTCCTCAAGTTTTTCAATCATCAGGAGTGTGGCTGCTGCCTGCGAATCGCCGTTTACACTCTCAACCAGTTTCTGGTAGCCATCTGCTTTCGAAGCCAATAATTTTTTGATACCGTCGGCTTCCGCAGTATATTTCAACAGGATGCCGTCAGCAGTACCTTTTGCCTCGCGGCGGATGCGTTCAGCTTCCGCTTCGGCTGCAATCTCGATTTTATTCTTCCTGATTTCCTCACGGGTAACCTCTTCAGCCCGCATGCGCTCCATTTCAGCCTGGTACAGTGCTTTCTGAATGTTAACCTGAGCGTCGAATCTGGCAACTTCAGCACGCTGAAGCGCAGCTGCGCGCTCAACTTCAAGGTCCGCATTATAGTTGGCGATGTTGGCATTTGCCGTATTCTCGCCCTGTACTGCCAGGGCTTCCTGCTCCTGGACCTGGCGCCGCTGGTTGCTTTCAGCTTTTTTCCGGCCTATCTCAGCCTCTGCCAATGCTTCTTTAACCCGGATCTCCTGCTCCCGCATAGCGTCGGCTTCACCTATAGCGCCGAATTTATTCTGAACGGCAACATCCACGCGGGCCTGGTTGATTGCTTCGGATGCGGCTTTCTTTCCGATGCTCTCGATATAGTCGGATGCATCGGTAATATCGGTAATATTCACATTAATCAGGTGCAGACCGATCTTATTGAGCTCCGGTTCAACATTGTGACGGATTGCTTCCAGGAAACTCTCGCGATCCTGGTTGATCTGCTCAATCGTCAGGGAGGCGACTGTCAAACGAAGCTGGCCGAAAATTATTTCCTTGGCCATATCTTCGATATCCTTCTGCGGAAGGTGGAGAATACGTTCAGCTGCATTGCTCATGATATCAGGGGATGTACTGATTCCAACGGTGAAAGTGCTGGGTACATGGATCCGGATATTCTGCTGAGACAAAGCGTTTTCCAGCGGAATACTGATCGTTATCGGTGTCAGGTCCATGTAGGCATAGTCCTGTACCAGCGGCCAGATAAAAGTCCCTCCACCATGCAGAGCTTTGCTCGATCTACCTTTGGCAACCTTGCCGAAAATGACCAGGATCTTATCTGAAGGACAGCGTTTATATCGACTGGCAAGATAGATTATGCTGAAAAAGATAAGCATCACAAAGCCGATCAGAGCCAGCATTCCATAACTGAAGACGTTCATGAAGTTTCTCCCTTTTCATTGTGTATTTGAATTTTCTCTACGATCAACGTTTTTGTGTCGGAGACACCCGTGACCCGAACCTTCTCTCCGGTACTCAGCTTCCGTCCTTCGGATGCGACCGCATCCACGATTTTCAGCGAGCCCTGGATGGTGACCTGGACCTGGCCGGTCCCTTTCGCCGGGATATTGAGATAGACTGAGCCGGATTGGCCTACAGCATTTGTAATATCGATCGTTCCATCTGCCTGCAGGCGGGTCATCTTAGAGAACAGGATGCCGATTACCCATACTGTGAATAATCCGCCAAGTATTGCACCAAACACGGTAAAAGGAACAAACAGGTTGGCTTTATACAGTGCAAGCCCTACGAGGCCGAACATCATGAAGAACGCTGTCAAACCCTGGAGGGAGAGCAGCTGAAAACTGATATCGGTTTCTGCGGCATGGTGAACATCGGATGAAGTGAGGCCATCATGATCTACATCTACATGAAGATCCCCCATATCTGCGGTTTGAGGAACATCCGCCATAACATCCGTATGCATCGCATCCGCCATAATTTCCGTGTGCAAAGCATCAGCCAATCCCGTGTCGTAATCGTGACCGTCCAGGCCGCCCCCAACAAGGAACAGTATTGTCCGAAGGATAAATAATGTTCCACCAAAAATCGCGGCAGCCCAATAGATAATTTCTATCCAGGATAAGTTACCCATAATTTCCTTTCCTCCATGTCCAGGCTTTTACGGCCGGACGGATTGTTTCCATTTCCCGACACAAATATCGGCTTCTTGGATCGTCGGATCCAGAGCTATCCGGTCTGGGACAACTGCAGCAATCCGATGGCCATTGTTTTCCGCTTTTGAATCCTGGATAGAGTGGGGGTAGTTCATAAAAATTCATCAGGGAGCAGGAACACATGCAGGGTTCCGGGGCGGACTCCCCCCTCATCCAGATAACAATACTTCTGAGTGCTTCACTGAAAAGGCCAGTGACGAAACATCAGTATAGAGTTTTCCTTTCATAAACACCACTTGTTGATATCGTCTCAGTCTTTTCTTATTAAATGGTGGATTCAACATATGAACAGGACATCTGGAACCCGGCAGCCCGACATTTAACTGTCAGGAAAACAGAGTTATCCAGGAAGGAAAAGGGACCTGTGCTGTCTGATGCGTGTATTTATCGGGTGCTGGCGGGAGGTTCAGGGGAAACATCTCGCCAGCAGGTCCGGCATGCACTGAAAACGTCTATCCCGGTTTAACCGCCCTGGTGGCGATAAAGCTGGGTGTGTATTGTGACAGCAAATCCTCTTCCATGTCCGGGTAGATGTCCTCAAAGAAGCCAGTGAGCACAAAACCAGCCTGCAGCTGCCCGCCGATCTGGGCATCAAGGGTATGGCTGAATTCCAGCGGTTCTCCCGCATCGAGGAGCTTCTGCCGTGCATTTTTATCGAGGCTCTCCATATCTGAATATGGCAGTGCGTATTTAACCTGCAGAATACGCTCTTTTTCTTCCAGCTCGAGGTCAAACATGTAGCGCACCGGATTGTTAAAGCCGGACAGCAGTGATCCTCCGGGGTGGAGAACGCGGAAGGATTCCTCCCAGACGGGCTGGATATCGGGGACAAAAAGGTTGGATACCGGGTGGATGATCAGGTCGAAGCTATCATCAGGGAACATGTGCAGATCGCGCATGTCGCCGTCGATGGTTTCAATCGGAAGGCCCTCCCGTGCTGCGACATCACGGTCGCGCTGGAGCTGGCGCGGGGAGTTATCGAGCACGGTGACCTGTGCACCGGCGGCTGCCAGGATGGGTCCTTGCTGCCCGCCGCCGGAAGCCAGGCACAACACCCGGCAGCCATCCAGCGCCGGGAACCAGTCTCGCGGGACAGGGACGCTCGGGGTGAGTACGATCTGCCATTCACCGCGGCGCGCAGCTTCGATTTCTTCGTGGCTTACCGGAATGGTCCAGGGATTACCACCGGCGACCTCGCGATCCCAGGCTTTACGGTTGTAGGCACGGACATCCATGAGGGCGTTCCTTTCTGATCGGGGGGGGGCAATAAACCGTTTCCCTGCGATGGAGGAAAAGTATATTACCAAGGTTATGTACGAATAAGAATGGTCAGGACCGGGCCTTGCGAAGGCGTTTGAGAAAAGGTTTATGGAAGAAGCTGCTTTCATCGAGTGCGCAAAGCCTGTCGAACATCGGCCGCGTAACGGTGAAGGCCAGCATGTCCGGCGGCAGGTACTGGCGCATGGCGAGATCAGTAGCGCCGATCAGTGACTGCGGTAAATCGAGGTCGGGAAAGGCTGTCACCAGCTGCATACAGCCGGAGCCGAAGGGGGCAATCGTGGGCGGCGGATCCGACGGCGTGGCATGGTACTGCGCACCTGTGAGCAGAAGGCTGAGCTGGTCTGGGTTGACCAGGAACGTGACGGTTTTGAGGAACTGCTCCTGGCCGGGATTCAACGGGCCGATCAGCAGGTGGTCGTGTTCGGGATGGTATGGGTTGATATGATCGATCCACTCTCCCATGATCTCGTGAGAAGCTTTCAGGCCTTCGTCGTCCACCAGGAACCGGATATATTCTTCTCTGGTACGCGTTCGTTGATCCCACAACCACGAACCTGCGCCGCCGCAGCCATAGTTGTCGGCTGTGAGATGCAGAGTTTCGTCGTTAAGCCAGGCATTGTAGAAGGCGAAAACGCAGGCGCGTTTACCCGGCTTCGGCCCACACAGCGGATCAAACGGCGCTGTATCCGGGGCATCGTAAAAACCGATCAGGGGTGTTTCCAGTTCCAGGTTTTGGATCAAAACAGTTGGATCCAGCAGCATGGGAGTCTCCTGTAATTATTTTGTGGCTATATTATACGCATGGCCGCGGCTGTCAGGATTATGGTTTTAAAAAGGGATAGCGCGGCACCTTGTTCATATAGTTTCTTTAGGTTTCACCATACACCTTCAGGCAGATTTCTTCCTCCGCTTCAAGGTTCTGGTCGCCGAGGATTCTGGCCAGGATCAGCAGGATTAACGCGGTCCAGGAGCCGACAACAATACACCCGCCAAGAAGCATCAGCGAGGCGCTAAGATTTTGAGGATGACGGGTAAGTTTATAAACCCCGCCGGATGTCGGTTGATCGTGCGGGGAATGGGTAAACTCTGTGATGGCACTCACCATCCCGTACATACCGATCAGCCCCATTACAAGGCCGACAATAAAAACGGCTGATCCGATCTTGAGCGGAGATAATAAAAGGAGGATCACACAGGCAAGCGCGATAGTTTTGCCGAGGACGGTGTAAACAGTCTGTTTCTTTGTCCAGCCGGATCGGTCGAACAATCTGGGCACATCTTTGGGGTGGATGAGGAACATGGAACCTTCCGTCAACCCCAGGGCGAGCACGAATAAACCCCCGTTTAACCATGTGAAAGCAAGTCCGGGAAAGAATTCCATTAATTTTCCTCCCCTGTGTGTAAATGAGCGGTTTTATTCTGCGCATTTACACCGGATCTTTATTGATTAAATTCAACAGCGGTTATTTTTTTCAGACCGGCTGATCGCTGTCTACAAACTCCAGTTCCAGCCCGACTCCTACTTCTTCCAGATTGACAACCCGTGCGAGTGCGATTTTCGACTTCAGATCGGTGCAGTGGCAGGC
>JAFGNH010000016.1 GCA_016927115.1 Anaerolineales bacterium
CACCGGATTCAGTGGCCCATCTTCTCCAGAATCGGTGGCCCATTTGCTCCGGAATCGGTGGTTCATTTACGCCGGATTATGCAGTGTTCCCCTTCTCGACATCCTTCAGCCGGACCGTATGGCTGACTGCGCTTTGCTTCTCCTGGTTCTCTTTAAATCCGGCTAGCTTTTCTTCAGCTTGCGGACCGCTACCAAATCCCCGTGCAAGCCGCCTGAATCCGTTCGAGTGACTTCAACTTGCGCGCGCAAGCCGTCTGAATCCGCTCGAGTGACTACAACTTGCGCGCGCAAGCCGTCTGAATGCGCCCGCGTGATATCAACTTGCACATGCAAGCCACCTGAATCCGTTCGCGCTAGAACAACTTGCGCGCGCAAGCCAACTGATTCCGATCGCACATGGTTTACTTCCGATCGCGTGCTCCTGGAATCCGTCCGCACGGCGCTTGAATCTGTCCGCGGGGTTTTGGAATCCATGCGCGCATTGTTGGAATCCACGCGCAGTGTTCAACTCCCTCCCCGTTTTCCCTGCCTGCCCTTATCCCGCTTAACTGTAACGAAATGTGTTCTGATTCGTTAACGTAGTCACAACCGCGGGAGAAATCCCAACTACATCCGGCAGCGGTGGACCGGTTCAAAAGGCTGGCAGCTTCCAGCGGCCAGCCGGCATAAATCACTGCATACAAGGGAGTAAATCTTATGCAGAAAGAAACATCGATCACTGCAGCCGGTCAATTACCAGGAACCGGGCCAGCTCAAACGAAAAGATCGAAGCATTACCAAGCGCAGGACAAGGAAATCGCCGAGTTGATCACCGCTGCCAGACAGCTGATCGCCCGCTTTGTTTCCAGCGAGGATATCGCCGAAAAAATGGCGAAAAACGGATACAACGCCGAACGCCTCGAAGAAGGCCGGGCACTCTGTGACCACCTTCAGGATTGTTATACCGGGCGGCAGGTTCTGATGGGGAATCGCATGCAGCTTTCCGCCGAACTCAAAAAAAAGGATAACGAACTCTGCAAACATTTTTCCGATTTCCGTGTTTTTGCCAGAGTCCTTTTCAAAGATCCAGACGACCGGCGCAAGCTTGGCGTTACCGGCCGCCGGTCACGTGACCGCCAACGTGTGCTCACAACTATCACTTCCGCCGTCGCAGCCGCCCTCGAGGAACCGTTCCGTGAGACGTTCTCACGCCACGGGTACGGCAGCGAACAGCTGGCAGCACTGCTGGAAGAGGTCGAAGCACTGCGAACGCTTGATAACAAACAGGATCTTGCTGAAATACTTGCGAAAGAAGCCACCGGCATCCGGGACGAAGCCGCCAGTGAACTGCGACAGTGGGTGTCCGGCTTCCGAAGCATCGCCAAACGCGTCCTGCGCGACAACCCCGATTGGGGCAGCATCGTGGATCTTTAAGGAGAAATGGAACCCACCCCTTGTATGAGTCGGCTTCCTCCTCCCCCTGCTCCCATCCTAGATGGAGATCACGTACAGGTGCAAACTTCCTTCGATACTCTCGTATTCAAATACAAAGGCTCCCAGCCAAGACTCATGACCACATATATAAACCCCAGTTTCGTTATTGATCGTTAAGCAGATGGAGGCTGTTCTCCGTAAGCAAAAAAATCCCCAGATGTCACCGTAGAAACCCTCTCACTCTAAAACAGCTGAAGAATAATTATGCTGTTTTCTGCAAGCATAAAAATCCCTCAGATACCTGTGAAAACCCTCTCAACCTAACACGGCTGGAGAACAGCTTTGCTGTTCTCCGTTAGCAAAACAATCCCATGCAAAATGCGTGGGATTGTTTTGCGGCAGTGACCCCGACAGGACTCGAACCTGTAACCTAACGATTAAGAGTCGCTTGCTCTGCCAGTTGAGCTACGGGGCCGGATGTAAAGCATGCAAATTATACCCGATCAAATTCGACTGTCAACGGCTGGCCTGCTGTTCCGGGAGTTTGCTTCGTGGAAATGCACCAGGTGAGTTCTGCTGCCGGAGAAGGGTCGGGCTTCCAGGAGCTTCAGAAAAAAACAGGGCTCGTTCAATATCCTGTGGACCGATCAGCCGTCCACTCCCAGCCAGTATTTTGCATCTTCCATGTCGGATGTAACTTTCATCTGCAGTCCACCGGCTGCGATCAGGCTCTGATACCGGGTGGTGTCCGATACGAATTCCTCCCTGCAAACAACCGCCACCCTGTCTACCCGGGGAGCAAACTCCCAGACGGCCGAAGCCAGCTCAAACGTATCAAAATCGGATAACCGGCTGTCGAGTTCACGCTCATCACAAAGGAGATTTGTAACAAGATACTGCCCTGCTGTGCGGATCATCGCCGTTTTACAGGCCGAAGCCTCTGCCCTGCTTTTTTCACTGCCGCGCGTTTTTAACAGTAAATAATTTTCCTGCTGTTCAACCTGATACCGGATTGCCATATCTCCACCTCGTCCATGCAGGATCAATTCCCGACGATTACATACAGGTGATCGTTAAAAAAATTATTCCATACCACCGGAAAGTTTTGCATTCAGACCACGTAAATTCCACCCCATACCCCGCTGCACCCCAATTCAGCCCGGCCATGAGATCACTCCTCCATTCTGAACTGTTTTACCTTGCAATCCTGTTTGCTTGCCTCGATAATAATTTATGAATATTAAGAGACTGCTAAAAGGGAGCACGACTATGACTGTCCGGAATATGCCAGCCGCTACGCTCGAAAATGAAACACTGAAAGTCGAATACCTCACCGCCTCTGCCCTGCGCATTACCGGCCTGTACCACGCCGTCAGCCCAAAGAACATACTGGCACTCATGCCGGACATCGTCCTTCCTTTCGGCGAAAAGGGCTATCCCCTTATCGGCGGGCACCGGCTGTGGGCTTCGCCGGAAGAGCCCGGCTGGTCCTATGGAGACGAATCCGGGGTCCCTCTCGAGATTGAAGAACGCCATAACCACGTACGCCTGATCCAGCTCCACCCCGAGGCGGCGGGCCTGCGCCGGGAAATGACTCTTACCCTCGACGAGTTACTCCCCCACCTCACGATCAAACACTGCCTGACCAACGATGGCGACTTTCCGGTTTTTGCCGCCCCGTGGGCGCTCACGATACTTCCGCCGGGCGGCCTGGTCCTTCTGCCCTTCCCGCGCTCTGAAAACGATTCAAACCTGCTGCCGGACCGCAACCTGGTTTTCTGGCCCTACACCACGCCCGAAAACCTGAACATGGTATACCTCCCCAACGCCATCCTCCTCCCCACTTCCGGAAGGAAAGAACCCGCCAAACTGGGTACCCTGCTCAAAGCCGGATGGTGTGGATATTTCAACGATGGCCTGTTCTTCAAGAAACGCATCCAAAAACCACAGCCTTTCAACAACTATCCGGACTTCGGCAGCAGCTGCGAGGTTTACCTGGCCCCGGACTTTTTCGAGCTGGAGACGCTGGGTGCCCTGGCTGAAATCCCGCCGGGTGAATCCGCTGTCCACACCGAAACCTGGGAACTGGTTTCGGATCTCGCAGCGGACCCCGACCTTGCGCCATTCGAGTCCATACTGCAGCAGCACAGCGCCTGAGGGGACAAAGCCCCTGCACCTTGCCCGGTACCTGAACCGTGATATGATGTGTCCTTCATCTCACACAGGATCCAACGCCAACCGCATACTAACCTTCCGTGCCGCTGCAATCGCTGCAGATGCACGCACGGATTCTGATCACCAGGAAAGGACTGCATACCGTATGGACAACGCCTCTCTTGTATCCCGCTGTGCTTCATATATGAAATCGTTATGTGAGACCATCCCGGAACGAGCTGTCGGCAGCGAGGGAAACCGCCGGGCTGCCGCGTTTATCGAGCAGGAACTGGCTGCCGCAGGCTGGGAACCCGAACGCCAGGAGTTCCAGGCGATGGACTGGATAAACGGCGGCGCCAGCCTGACTGCCGAAGGTCGCAGTTTTGAAGTCTCTGTCAGCCCCTACTCTG
This sequence comes from Anaerolineales bacterium, assembly GCA_016927115.1. GTDB lineage: Bacteria > Chloroflexota > Anaerolineae > Anaerolineales > E44-bin32 > JAFGNH01. The sequence continues at coordinate 3,978 of JAFGNH010000016.1, forward strand.
TCGGGTTCGAAGGGACCGGAAAACTGCTGGCTATCTCCTCCATGGAGGAACTGGCAGCTGCAGAGCTTCGCGGCCGGATTCTGCTCCTTCACAACGAGCTGGCAAAAGAACAGTTGATGCCGAAGAATTTTGTCTTCTACAACCCCGACAAGCACCAGCGGATCATCGCCCTGCTGGAACAGGGCAGCCCGGCAGCTCTTGTATGTGCCACCAGCCGCAACGCGGCTCTCGCCGGCGGTGTATACCCGTTCCCCCTGATCGAGGATGGTGATTTTGACATCCCCTCTGTGTATATGACCGAAGAAGAGGGCCAGAAGCTGCTGGCTTTTGAGGGAGCGGACGTCTCCCTGAAGTCCTTCTCAACCAGGGTTCCCGGCACCGGTGCCAACATCATGGCCCGGAAAGGAAGCCCAACCGGAAAGCGCATCGTGATCACAGCCCACCTGGATGCCAAAAAAGGCACTCCGGGCGCGATCGACAATGCCACCGGTGTTGTGGTCCTGCTGCTCCTTGCGCAGCTGTTGAAAGATTATGATGGGGATCACTGCATTGAAATTGTTGCACTCAACGGCGAGGATTACTACGCGGTTCCCGGCCAGATGCTGTATGTCGCGCGGAACCAGGGCAAGTTCGAAGATATGCTTCTGAACATTAATATCGATGGAGCCGGGTATCTGGAGGGTCCGTCTGCATACTCCACCTACCAGCTGCCGCAAAACCTTCTCCAGCAGGTCCGCGATGTGTTCGACGGCTCTGACAGTATCGTGGAAGGGCCGCAGTGGGTGCAGGGCGACCACAGCATCTTCGTACAGTTCGGCTGTCCGGCAGTTGCCCTCTCCTCGCTGTGGTTCACCGAGAATATCGATACGCAGACGATCACCCACACAGAAAAGGATACTCTCGGGATTGTAGACAACAGCCGGGTTGTAGAAATCGCCCTGGCGTTAAACAAACTCTCCCGCACCATCTGACGGCACGGGAGAGGTCTGATCCAGAA
>JAFGNH010000140.1 GCA_016927115.1 Anaerolineales bacterium
CCTCAGAAAAGCGCTTTACAACCCGAAGGCCTTCATCGCGCACGCGGCGTTGCTGCATCAGGCTTTCGCCCATTGTGCAATATTCCCCACTGCTGCCATCCGTAGATGTATGGACCGTGTTTCAGTTCCATTGTGGGGGGCCACCCTCTCAGGCCCCCTACCCGTCATAGCCTTGGTAAGCCATTACCTTACCAACTAGCTGATGGGTCGCAGGCCCCTCCCAAAGCGGATTACTCCTTTCATCAGGGCTTTCTGAAAACCCTGATCACATGAGGTATTACCCCCAGTTTCCCGGGGCTATCCCTCACTTCGGGGTAGGTCACCTACGCGTTACTCACCCGTTCGCCACTAGGTCACCCTTGTACAAGTACATGGGGCCTCGTTCGACTTGCATGTGTTAGGCACGCCGCCAGCGTTCATCCTGAGCCAGGATCAAACTCTCCGTAAGAAATGTGTCCACGTTTTGCAACGTGGTCAAAGTCATTTCAAAAATCCAGGACCGTGCTTACTGTTTGTTTTATGTTTCCTACCACTATTCAACTGTTAAGGTGCGTTTGGTTAAGCGGGCGGTATCTTATCACTCCGCTGCCAACCCTGTCAAGGGTAAAGACAGGAATTGCCGATGTCTTTTGCGCCTTGCTGCTCCGACACCGGCAAAATCAGACCGGCAGGCTCGTTGAGCCCCGGTCTCTGACTTGACGATCTATTCAATTGTCATCGGTCTGCCCGTTGCCGGGCCAAACTCTGTTCAACGTACCAGCATTATACCGCCCCCTTTTTTCTACTGTCAAGGGATTGATATAAACTGTTTTATTAAACCGCACTCCTGCCTTGCTTACTCCTCGCTAATTACATTTCATCTTCGAGCTGTCTTCCCCGGAGATACTATTCGGACTCAGTACGTTTACCCGGAACCAGGGCGTCCCGACTTCCCCGACACGATAATAATCGGAGAAGGTCTCAGTCCCCGCTGTACTGAATGTGTGAGTCTCTTTCGGCGCTGATGAGCCATTGCTCAACACCCGCTGGAACTCAACTGTTGTGGGGCCCGTAACGGTTATGCTGAACTGCACATCAAATGTGAAGGGGAATGTCCCGCACGGTATGGTCTTTTTGTCCGGCGACATGGATACGGATACAACCGATACAAACGGAACAGGGTCAGGTACATACGGTGCCAGCTGCAGGTCTCCTTCCAGAAACACTTTGTCAATCGGCAGCCAGCAATATATCCGCTCCCTGATCGGATGGGCGATCTGTACCCACCTCGAGAATTCATCACGCCCCAATACAGGTACAAACGCTTCGTCGGTAAGGGCTCCTTCCACAGAGTAATCCGTTCCAGGGCCAAAATAACAGCGCGACTCTGCTGAGTTAGACTTGACCTGTGGAGGTGCAGGTGTGAATGTCGCAGTGGCTGTAGCTGTTGCTGTCGGTTCAGGTGTGCTGGTGAACGTGGGCGGGGCAGGCGAAGGTGCTTCAGTGGCAGTCTCGGTTGCAGCAGCCGAAGCCTCCTCGGCAGCGGTCGGCGATTCGGGCTCCCTGGTGGGTTCGTTACAGCCGGCCAGCACCAGGACCATCAAACAACAGATCCATCGGATCTGCCTGCTCATTGTCTCCTCTCTTTCCGTCCTCCTGATCCCCTTCAAGAGTCCGCTTTACAATTCCGAACGCCCGGTCAGAGCCTGAGCCAGCGTTGTCAGATCTGCATACTCAAGGTCTCCGCCGGATGGAAGGCCGCGCGCAAGCCTTGTTATGCGCAGTGATGAATCCCCGAACTGCTGCTTCAGGTACATCGCTGTGGCTTCCCCCTCCAACGTTGGATTGGTTGCCAGAATGAGTTCCCCTATATGTTCCCGCGCTACCCGTTCCATAAGTTCAGCGATACGCAGATTCTCCGGGCCAATACCCTCAATCGGGGAAATCGCGCCATGCAGTACATGATACAGCCCTTCGTACTGGGCGGTTCTCTCCAATGCCAGCACGTCCAGCGGCTCTTCAACCACACAAATCTTGCTGCTGTCGCGCTGCTCATCACGGCATATTCCACATGGATCAAGATTGCGGGAAGTAATATGGAAGCAGCGGGAACAAAACACCGTGCCCTCATGCAGTGATTTTAATGCTTCTGCGAGCTCCTCGGCTTCCTCGGCAGAGGAACGCAGCATGTAAAAAGTCAGCCGCGATGCAGTTTTCGGGCCGATTCCCGGCAATCGAGAAAAAGCCTCTATCAATCGTTCAACGGGTTGCGGTATACCAGCCATTATCCCAGACCCAGCATCCCTGCGCCTGCACCTGCCAGCGGACCAAGCCTGGCCGCTGCCAGTTCCTGAGACTCCTGGATAGCCTGATTCACGGCCACGAGGATCAGGTCCTGCAGCATCTCCGCATCGCCTTCCCCAAGGAGCGCGGGATCCAGCTGTACGGATTTACACTCCTGTGCACCGGTCATCACAATCCTGACCGCACCGCCGCCGGCACTCACCTCTACAGTCTCTTCTGAAAGGGAGCGCTGTGCATGCTCCATCTGCTCCTGCATACGCTGCAGCTGTGCCATCATATTCTGCTTGGATGGCATTCCACCACGACCTTTCCCTTTTGCCATGCTGCCCTCCTCTACCTTCCCAGAACTCCCCGCAGTACTTTATCTGCTAATCCTCCGGGTCTGCCTCCAGGGCCGGAATATCTTCAACCTCTACAACCTGTGCACCAAACTCGCGCACCGCTGTGGCAACAATACCCTCATCTTTATATCCGCCCGCCTCCTGACCTGCCTCAACCGGACTCCATTGGCCTGAAAGGACACAACGAATTCCAGCGCTGAATCCCAGGATAGCCTCCAGTGCTGCCTGGGCGAGTTCAAGCTTGTCGGGCTTCATCATCTTTTCACGCAGCAGATCCGTCTCAAATCCCAGGATCAGCGCGCCATTTTCAAAACTCAGCGGCTTGCCCGAGTTGATCAAGCCTTGAAGGATCGGATCACGCTGGCGGACCTCATGCAGAAATCGCTTCCATTCCCGTCGAATCGTTTCAAACTCCTGCCCTGGTGCTGCCGTTCGCTGTGGGACCGCTATTGCTGTGGCTGAAGCTGATTTCGGGTTCTGTGAGGAACTTCCTCCCGCTGCGGCGTCAGGCTTTGACGATGGGCCCTTTTGAGGTTTTCCATTTGACAGTACAGGCACAGGTTCCGTTGCAGCAGACGGAGCTGTCTGCTCCGGGAGATTCGTTTCCTTTCGGGGAGATGCCTGTACATCTGTCGCCGAGGAAGGTTGATGTTTTCCTTCATGCAGTAGAAGGATCCCCTCCAGAAAACTGATTTCCAGAGGCAGAGACGGGATTCGGGTAACATGCTTCTCCTGCGTTGCCTCTTGAAACATACTGATCATGGAAAGAAGGAAATCAAGAGGCAGATCGGCAACAAGGTTAACTGCTTCCTCCGGGTTTTCAAGGCTGCTTCGGGCAAGGTCAGGAGTTCCCATTTTAACCAATAAAAGCCCGTGTAGATAATCCACAACCTGGCGTGAAAACTGGCGAGGATCTGTTCCACTGTCCAACGCCCGCTGAATGGCTTCCAGGCCTCCTGCGGGGTTATTGTTGATTACTGCCTGGAATACTTCAACCACGGCCTCATTGGTAGCTGTACCCAGCACCTCTCTTGTAAGTTGAAGCGTAACTGCATCCCCGGTGGAAGCCAGCTGATCCAGGAGGGAAATGGCATCCCGCAGGCTGCCAGTAGCCTGCCGTGCAATCAACGGCAGCACTTCCCGATCCACATGAAGGCCTTCTTCGTTTATCTTTACTTCCAGATAAGGAACAATGGTTGAAGCTGGGAGGCGCCGGAACTCATGGCGCTGGCAGCGGGAAAGTACAGTCGCCGGAATTTTATGGACTTCCGTGGTGGCCAGAATGAACACCGCATGAGGAGGTGGTTCTTCGAGAGTCTTCAATAGCGCATTAAACGCCGCTGTTGAAAGCATGTGGACTTCATCAATAATATAGACTTTATAGCGCCCCTGATTGGGAGAAAAATTGATTTTGTCGCGAAGATCGCGCACGTCTTCCACACTGGTATTGGAAGCAGCATCAATCTCAATCAGATCCAGAAAACGTCCTTCCTGAATCGCCTTGCAGTAGTCACATTGATTGCAGGGGCGTTCAGCCGGATCGGCATATGTGCAGTTCAGCGCTTTAGCCAGCAGCCGGGCGGTGGATGTCTTGCCAGTGCCGCGCGGTCCGGCAAACAGATACGCATGTCCTGTACGTGCGCCGCGCACTGCGTTTCGCAAAGTCTGGATAACCTGATCCTGGCCTACAACCGCATCCCAGGTCTGCGGGCGCCACTTACGGTAGAATGCCTGTGTCATGGAATTTCTACTCCTATCAGAGCGAGTCTATCAGACGGCTATATGACTTGCAAGCTTTCACTGCATCACAAGGCTGAACAAACGTGTTATTGCTTCACAAATCCGTCAGCAGAACCTGTCCGACTTTTTCGCCTGGATATCCCGGCCCCACAACTGAGTTAAAAACCTATCAAGCCCACCATACATTTCGCGGTTATAATACAGCAAATTCAGATCGAAAAAGGAAAATGTGATGAATTTTGGTTTCTCTGAACTGATGGTCATCCTCGTCATCGCCCTGCTGCTTTTCGGCGTTGGAAGAATCAGTAAAATTGGCGGAGAACTCGGTCGTGGCATCTCATCCTTCCGCGAAGGATTAAAAGGGGATCAGGATAAGGATGATTCCATTAAAGACGAACCCGAGAAAGAGAAGTGGGACTGATTTCCTTTTCTGAGTACTCAGGCCACAATATCTGATTCCTCCCGGGATTTGATTGCAGCCCTATTCCTCCTGAAATCCTGAAGCCACTGTCCTTCAAGGCCATTTCTTCCGGCAGCGGCTTTAACCTGTTCGAAACCTGTGGCAGTCTCCTGTTTCTTAAATTCAGTTCAGCCTTTGAAACAACCTGCTGAGCTGGAGGTCGCCACGTTTGATCTGAACACTGTTTTGCCAAACAGTCCTTCCCTGAAGTAAAAACCCGGGCGTCTACGGAGCCCGGGCAAGAAATAATCAGAGTTTGAATTTCCAATCGTGCGTCAGGGAATAGTCCATTCAGATTGGAGTTTGCCATCAGCATCCCGTATACGAAGGGTGATTCCTGAAGAAAGAATGGGCTCGTTCAAACCCCAGTACAGATCCGCAACCACATTTGTTCCAGATCCCACATGGATCATGACTCCCCCGCCATTGTGCAGCGTAAAATTGGGGAACAGATAGACATGGCCCGAACCATCATCCAGTGTCCAGTTCATCATACTGGCGACACCGCCGTTATTCAGAAGGAATATCTGTTCTGTCTCGATATCACCTGTGGCATCAACACGCTCAATCGACACAGCCGGATCAGTTTCATCCCCGCCTTCTTCAGAGCCGGCGGAGTCTGCAGCCGGCTTCGGTGTTGCGGTTGACGTGGGGCGGATTCTTCCTTCAATATCAGGGACAATCAGCTCCTGGCCCACATCAAGAGAAGCAGGGTCTCTGATATCATTGGCAGCCATCAGGTCTTCCATGGGAATACCGAGTTCCAACGCAATCGCAAACAACGTATCGTTCTGTTTAACCGTGTAGATTTCCGGTGTTGGAGATGGCGTTTTTGTAATAGTAACGCTCGGGATGGCGCTCTCTACCTGTGCAAAAATATCGACTGTAGCTGTTGGAGGCACAGGCGCTGCGGATTGGTTTCTTCCCCAGATCGAAAGAACAAGCAGAACGGTCACCGCTGAAACAACAACATTCAGGGCTAAAAAGCGCCAATATGGCATCCAGCTGGGTTTCCGTATACTTCCCATATACGCGGAGTGTAGCACAAGTTCGTTATTTTTCAAATTGCCTGCCGGCTTTAAATTCAGCAGAGTTTAATGTTTTCTTTATGCCTGATCAGGCCAGGTCACTGTTACTATTTATATACGTGGCCGCTCCTCGTCGGTATTTTTTACTGGTAAACAATCGAATTCCATTCAGGCCGCGGATCGGGAATCCCCTTGCACCATGTGCCCCCCTGCACAATGCATCGTCCCGAGACCCTGAGACCGCCGAATGCCAAGATTCGGCGTCTCTCTTTTAAGCTGCTTCCCCAACACCCCCGGTTAAGCGTCTTCCTCTTTTTTGCTGCTGCCCAACAGTATAAAAAACCCGGCAAGTGCCTGTATGCCCTTGTGCCAGATGTCCAGATCCAATTTTTCATCAGGACCATGAAGATTATCCCCGGGAAGGCAAAAACCGGTCAGAATGGATTCCATACCCATAATTTCCTGCAGATAGCTGACAACAGGAATCCCTCCACCCACACGCTGGTATACTGGTTCCACACCCCATACCTTCTGCAGAGCTTCCGCCATTACACGCACTCCCGGGGAAGACAAATCCGTCTGTGATGGACGTACACCCACCATATAGGCCAGGTCCCAGTTAACACCCGCGGGGACAGTTTCCTGAAGAAAAACCCGCAGCATTGAATGAACCTCCTCCGGATCCTGATCGGGCACCAGCCGTGCAGAAATCGTTGCACTTGCTTCAGCAGGCACAACTGCCTTGAACCCCTCCCCTGCGAAGCCTGCTGAAAGGCTGTTGATCTCGAGTGTGGGCCTGGCGGTGGTGCGTTCCAAAGCGGTATAGCCAGGTTCCCCCCACAACATGGAGGATCCTGTTTGTTCCAGGTAGAATCCATCATCCCTGGGCAGCCTTGTCAGCTGAGCCCTCTCCTCCTCATCCAGTTCCTTGACACGGGAATAGAACCCTTCCAGTGAAACCTTTCCATCCGGCTGATGCAGCCGGCCCAGGACCTCACATAAAACATGGGCTGGATTGGGAATAGCGCCTCCAAATAACCCCGAATGGACATCGTGCTTCGGGCCGGTGATACGCAGCTTGAAAAGAGCTGCACCCCGCAGGGCATACGTGATCGTTGGCAAATCAGCCCGCACCATCCCGGCATCCGGATTCAAGGCATAATCTGCAGTCAGCAGATCCTGATACACCCGAAGAATTTCAGGCAGGCTGCCTGAGCCGATCTCTTCCTCTCCCTCCAGAAGGAATTTGACATGGATCGGAATCCCCGACTGAAACACTGCGGAGGCTGCAGCCAGCACAGCCATCAGCTGGCCCTTCATATCCGCAGCACCGCGGGCATACAGCTGACCGCCGCGTTCAACCGGTACAAATGGATCGCTGCTCCATGCCTCGAGGGGGTCCGGCGGCTGTACATCATAATGCCCGTACACAAGTACAGTTGGGGAAAAACCGGGCTCACCTAATTCGGCAAAAATAACAGGATTGCCAGACGAATCAAGTTCACGGACGTCTCTCGCACCCATGCGGCTCAACTTCTCCTGGAGCCACACAGCAGCCCGCTGGATATCCGCCTTCGCAGAGGTCTCTGTCGAAATCGATGGGATCGCCAGCAGTTCTTTCAACTCAGCAAGAGTCTGTTCCATATGATTTTCAAGATAAGCCAGAGCACTCGTATTCATGGTTGATGCACCGCCTTTGGTGGTATTTCCGTCCGGTCTTTTATCATTTACTCCCAGGGGAACGTGTACTGAGAAAGGCCCAATTCATCTCGCATGGTAGACAGCTGCTGCTGCAGCACAGGGTTGAGTTCCAAACCCTTTTCTTTCCGCTCCAACCATGCATGGTATTCCTTCTCTCCGCAGGTCCAGATTCGTTCTGCGCCGGGCATCCGTTTTGAATTCCGCAGAGCCCTGAGAATATCACCGGCATGCTTTTTGAAAGCCTCAAGGTTTGTGAATGCAGAAACATTGATAGCAATAAAGAAATGGCCAAGATGGAAGGGGACTTTTTGACCATCCTCCACACCCAGAAGCATCTTTAGATAAGGACCCTGCCAGAGTGCAGAAGAAAGCAGCTCAACAACAGTTGCGTAGCCATAGCCTTTATACCCTGCGTTATCTTCCCCCGGGCCTCCAATTGGATTCAACGCGGCAGTGCCTTCAATCAACGCCTGCAGTACTTTGCTCGGGTCGATAATGGATTCGCCGTCCTGATTGATAACCCATGCCGGGAACAGCTCTTTTCCCTCCCGGTTATACAGTTCTATCTTGCCCCGTTGAGCAATGGAGGTTGCATAATCATTTGTAAAATGGAATGGTTCATCGGTGGGAAACCCGAACACAAGCGGGTTTGTGCCCAGCATATTCTCAACCCCCCAGGTGGGTGCGATGGCAGGGCGTGCGTTCGTACCCGTCAGCCCGATCATACCGGCATCACAAGCCTGCAGAGCATAATATCCGGCGATGCCATAGTGGGTGGAATTCCTGGCAATGACCATACCTATGCCATACGTACGCGCCTTCTTTATTGCCAGATCCATCGATTTTTTTGCGATCACCATGCCCATGCCATCATGCCCATCAACCACAGCAACGGCCATGTTATCCCTGGCAATCTCAAAATTGGTGACGGCATTCTGGACCTTATCTTTAACCACCCGGTCATAGTAAAAGGGTTTAAAACGCCCAACTCCATGGGAGTCAATACCGCGCTTGTCAGCTGTAATCAGGACATCCGTACAAATCCGGGCATCCTCTTCCGGCACACCAATTCCCGTAAAAACATCAATCATGAATTGTTCCAGCACAGCAAAATCGATCACGGCAGCCTGCCCTGTCATCATTTCCTCCTGTTAATTAACCTGTTTCAGATCCGGGTTACCTTTTTGTGTATTTTGAAAGTTCCTGTTCAAGAGTGCGGATTTGCCCTTCGTAATATGCCGCATACTCGCCCAGCAGGTCACGCCCTTCATGCTGAGCCAGGCTGAACTCCAGGGCGAGATGCAGATCGTCCGATGAATTCAACTCGTTGAGCTGATTCTGCAGCTGAAGGATAAGTTCATCCAGGCGGTTTATCTCTTCGTACAGGCCCAGCACCTGGTGTTCACGGGACAGTTCTTGCGGTACTCCTGGCCGATAAGGCTCATCAGCAAGAACCAGCAGCTGCTCCTGATTCTGTTCCATGTACGCCTGGTTGATTTTCGCCATCTTTTCCTGCCGCTGAATCTTTTCAGCAGGATCTGTCGTCAGATCCGGATGGAACCGTTTCGCAAGGGATCGATATAACCTGCGCAGCTCTTCCATATCCACGGGAGGTGGCTGTCTGACAGCCCCGGAAAACTTCGCCCGGCGGCCTGTTGAAGTCCAGGCTTTACGGAATTGCTCTGCCGGGGTGGTATAAAAATCCGGTGCATCTTCCCGACCCTTCCAGGTTGCGTGATAATCCGCCTGGCGCCTGGCTGTTTCGATCTCCTTCTCAAGACGGGCAATACGGGTAAGGTATGGGCTGAGTCGCCGTTCGCGTTCGACACGGAATACTTCCAGACTCGCCCGGATATCGAACAACTCCAACTCTAGTGCAGCGATCCTCTCCTGACGCGCCGCGATTTTCTCAAGCAGGTTTTCCACTGTTGGATCTGACCCGCCCATAGCCCGGCGCAGTGCACCTCTTCGACGACCCTCGAACATAGCATCCCTCTGCAATTAACCAATGCGGATAACAGGAACCGTTTCCATCATAGTATTCACCAAGCGAAAAAAGAGTGCAAGCTTGTCGGGGATTTCCCCTGAAACATTTTAAGGAAGACTCTGGAACGTTGGCCCACCCGGATCTTGCCCTATACCGGAAAGGAAAGCACCTGCTGCAATCGACAGAAACGGATCGCCCTGTCTCCGATTTTTATGAAGATGGATATGGAATTCAGTGAGAGCCGACTGACGGCAGGGGATCGTACAATGCCTGCTAACCGGCCTCAGGAAGGGTCCTGCCCGCGGTTGGCAAGGCGAGCCATCAGATCATACTGGATCTTTACTTCGTTGAAAATTTCCGTCTGGCGCTGGCGTACGTAATCAGAAAGCATACCTTTCGTATCTTTACCCGGAAACAGCATGATACCAATCCGGTGCCCCCGGAACCAGCCTGCAGGCTCGCTATGTATGACCGTCCCCTTCAACCGCAGTGGTTTCAGATTTCCTTTTTTGTCGCCCGGCAGGTCCATGATAACCATAATGTCACGCCCCGCTTCGAATGCACGGGATTGATAAAGCTCCGACATCAGGTGGACACCAATCCCCTGCAGGGAGATATCGACCAGTTCGGTGCGGACTTTGCCTGTCAACAAATCATTCTGCAGAAAAACTTCGACCGGGTCCCTCGGGACAACCCGTACCAGCGTTCTCCCACCAATATGACTGGTGACATATTCAAAATCCGAAAGGATGGCTTCATTCCGCAGAAAATCGATCTTAACAACGCGAGCCCGAACAGTCAGCGGCAGCCAACCACTCTGAATATAGGTTTCACGGTATTTACTCAGGCAGACAATCTGGTACTTATGGGAGGAAAGTGTAATCGTTTTATCCCCGACCTGAGTCACCGCAGCGTCATATGTGATCGGAACTCCCTTATAAACGTTTAACAGGCGAATCACACGATCGGTACTTGCCAGTTGTCTGAACTTGTTCAGCACCTCCATGCTTCCTGTTAATCCCATAAGACCCTCGGTATGAATAGGTTCAAGTTCCCAATTCGGATTCTTCTTTATAATTGTGAATATATCCTACAGCAAACATATACAAACGAAAAGATCCGGTTTGGTTTTAACGCGTCCTTCAGCCGGATCACCGCGGCGGTCTATCAAAACCATCCACTTCCAGCCTGCTCTTTTCATCAGGGTTCAGGATCTTACTGGATGCTTGTACACATCTCGGGCACATTATCTGTTGCCCATGCCGACCATGCACAGAGCAGACGCATACTGAACTCTTCGCCCCTGTCACTGTTCGACAGCACGACCAACCCTTCACCCAACTCAGGCGCCATAACAGCCATTGAGCGGAAACCCTGCCCTCCGCCGAATTGCAGAACCAATGTGATCCCATTACGCAAATTGTAAAGCGCATAACCCATCCCGGCTTTACCCTGCTCGCCGTATTGAAAGGCACTCCAGGTGTTGACCGCGGGCCGCAGCATCTCCGAGACGCTTTCCGGACTCAAGACACCGGCGCCAACAGGCCGCCCTTCCACACCTTCCATGGCCGCGGTCAGAAAACGGGCAAGGTCGCCGGCCGTACTGTACAATCCTGACGCTGCCGTTGCAGGATAGTAAACCGGAGCAACAACCTGCTGAGCCGCATCAAAACCAGCCGCCAGTTTCTCCTGCTGCGCTGCTGTCAGTTCGAAGGAGCTGTCTGCCATACCAAGCGGCTGGAGAACCTGCTGCTGCATATACGCTGAAAAGGATTCGCCACTCAATTCCTCCAGAAGCAGTTCCAGCACGCTATATCCGCCAGCCGAATAACGCCACGTTGCCCCTGGTACTTCAATAAGCTCAACCCGATCCACACCTTCTGCGGACCCTGCAAGCAGATCCTCCAACGCAGGAATAGTATCAGGGTCAGGATAGCCGCTGTACCCCAATACTGAAAGTCCGGCTGTGTGGCTGAGGATCCGCCGCGTTGTTACTTTTGCCGTATCATAGGTTCCGGATTCCAGCTGCCAGCGGGTGAGGTAGTCTTCGACCGGTGCGTCAAGATCCAGTGTTCCATCTTCTGCCAGTGTTAACGCGCCCCATGCCGATACTGCCGTGGAGATTGACGTCACCGGAAATACTGTATTTGGCTCCATCGGTATTTCCTGAACCCGATCCGCCAGGCCGTACCCCTTCACCCACACCACTTCACCCTGATGGACCAGGGCTAGGGATGCGCCCGGCACACCGTAATAATCAAGCAGGTCACTCATACGTTCATCAACTGTACCGAGGAATTCCATGGGCGGAGCAACCAGCGCTGCAGCTGTTGCCTCCGGTGTAAATATCGGGCTTTCAACCGTATCTTCAATAGCTTGATCGACGGCACCAACAGGACCGCAGGATACAAGGATAAACAACACGGCTGTCAGGCAGGTACCTGTAAGTGGTATGCGCATTTCCATCTCCAGTTATCCCAGATTCACTCCAGCCCTTCCATGTGAGAGGGGCCGGAATCGCTGCTTGATCAGAGGGATTATACCGCTGTTGGTATATACCATTGAAGTGTAAGAGCCCATTCTCCTGAATCAGACGCGTTTAAGCAGGGTTAAAAATGAAGGAGCACAAAATTCGAGAAGGATGGAACTCTGAAATTTATTCAACAGGCCTCCAGCAGTCGGTGTAGTTTTCCTTTTGATTGGGGATGAGGTTGCCAGGGACGCTTTCCTTCCTCAGAACCTGAAATACCTGGTATCGTGCTTATGATCCAAAATCATCCATACAATAACGCTTCTTCCATATGCTCGCTATCTTTGGTGCATCCGCCATCCTGTCGATAAAGAGTGTGTATCCCGGCAGACACTCACGCTATGCCATAATAACCTTTATTCACGTGCGTCGTATTTCGCAGTTCCAGATCAGAAACTCAATACATAACTATGCGGGTTTTTATGCTCCCTTTGAAAAAATGGGGCTGAATATATTTTTCCCGAATATGAAGATAGCGTAATGCTCCTCTTCCCTGAGTGATCTGCAACACCCCTGGAATACAAACGAGACCGACAGCCGCGCGCGATTGGTATTATTTGATAATCGGAGTTGGACTTGCTTTTTCACTTCCGCCCATACAAAATGTATGAAACGCTCTTTCCTAATAAAATATGGAAATGCCTTTCTGATTTGTATCACATTCTCTTTCCTTCCAAATCGAGAAGATTTCATGAGTCAGTTTCAATCTGAACAAATTTTTTATACTCGTATTCAATCTCTTGCAGCCGAACAACCTGAAGCTGTTGCTCTCTGCAGCATTTCCGCTCCTCCGACAACCTTCCACGATCTCGCAACGCAGATGCACCGACACATGGGCGAACTTCATAGATACGGCCTCGGAGAGCACAGCGTAGCCGCTCTTGTCCATCCTGAAGGGCCCGGGATGGCCGCAGCCTTCCTCTCCATATCTGCCTCTACTGCCTGTGCACCGCTGAATCCCCGCTATCGTGAGGAAGAATTTCTCTTTTATCTGGAAAATTTGAACGCGGATGTATTGATCACGGCCCGGGACTTCGAAACCGAAGCAAGAAAAGCCGCCAACAGACTTGATATCCCCATCCTTGAAATCTTCTCCCCGCCTGGAAGCAGCTCCGGCCAGTTCCGATTCCAGGGTGTGCAACCTTCCACTGCACCCGAAACCGCCCCTGACCCCGATTCGATTGCCCTGCTCCTTCACACATCTGGCACGACCTCCCGGCCAAAACTGGTACCGCTCACACATCGAAACCTGTTGAGTTCCGCTGAGAATATTGCCCAATCCCTCCAACTCGATTCCCGGGATATGTGCCTCAATATCATGCCGCTCTTCCATGTGCACGGCCTGATTGGTGCGGTCCTGTCTTCGCTTACGGCCGGAGCGTCTGTATGCTGCACACCAGGGTTTCTCGCACCGCAGTTCTTGAAGTGGCTGAACCAATATAAACCCACATGGTGGACAGCTGTCCCAACAATGCAGCAGGCTATTCTCGAACGCGTCGCTCTCGAGGGACCCACTGTCAGCAACGACCGGCTCCGCTTCATCAGGTCTTGCTCTGCTCCTCTCCCTCCCGCAGTACTAGGGAACCTGGAGACTATCTTCGGTGTACCTGTAATCGAAGCGTACGGTATGACAGAGGCATCCCACCAGATCACGATCAATCCGCTCCCCCCCCTTGTGCATAAGCCCGGCTCGGTTGGCCTGCCCGGTGAGACCGAAGTTGCCATCGCGGACAGCTCCGGGGGTTTCCTCGCCGAGGGAGATACTGGGGAAGTAGTCCTGCGCGGACCGAATATCACAAGAGGGTACGTTAACAATCCGGCGGCGAATGAAAAGACCTTCTTCGATGGATGGTTTCGCACCGGAGATGAGGGCTATCTGGATAAGGACGGATATCTGTTCCTCACCGGACGCATCAAGGAAATGATCAACCGCGGTGGCGAAAAGATAACTCCACGGGAAATAGATGAAGCACTGCTGGCCCATCCTGAGATCGAGCAGGCTCTGTGTTTTGCGGTACCCCACACGAAGCTGGGTGAAGAAGTCGCCGCAATCGTGGTACGGAAAGAGAATGGTACAGTAACGCAAAAGGAACTCCGGGACTTTGTCGCCCGTTCACTATCGGATTTTAAAGTCCCTGCCTTGGTGCTGTTCCAGGCCGAAATACCCAAAGGCCCCACCGGGAAACCACAGCGGGTGGGGTTGGCAAATAAACTGGGACTCAGCTCTATCACAGAAGAAGAAACACCGCATGCACTTTTTCAGAAGCCTGTCACTGATACCGAAAAGGAACTCCACGCTCTCTGGATAGCAGTCCTGGAACGAGATCCCATTGGTGTCCAGGATCCATTTACTGCACTTGGAGGTGACTCCATCATGGCATTGATTCTTGTCGCCCGGGTACGCGAAACATTCGACGTAAATCTCTCTCTTATGGATTTCTTTGATGCAGCAACCATCCGGGAGCAGGCTGCTATGATTGACAACCTGACAGAAAATACCGATACCTCTGTATGACTCCTTGAGAAAACAATTTATGGCCGCAGACAGGAAACCGGATATGGAACATGAGGAGCACCAACCTGATCCCGCAAGTTCCGAACAGGGTCGGGGATTTCAGATGGAGCTGCCTCCACGACTCGACAACAATATCCGAAACCCGCTATCCATTACACAGGAACGATTGTGGTTCCTCGACCGATTGGAGCCGGGTCAGGCGGTATACAATCGTCCGTGGGCGCTCTGGCTTTTCGGGAAACCAGACCTGGCTATCCTGAAACAGAGCCTCGTCTACATCTATAACCGGCATGATATCCTGCGTTCTACCATCCTTCCTGATTCACAGCCAGCCATAAAATTTCTTCCCGCGGATACTCTGGATATTCCGGTTATTGATCTCCTTTCCATGGAAAAGAGCCGGCGCGAACATATTGCTCTGAAGCAGTTGCAGATACTCAATGAAAAACCGTTCGACCTTATCAGAGGCCCTCTCTTTCGTCCGGCCATATTCCTTGTTCATCCTGAACGAACCTTGCTTTCCCTGCTCACACATCATCTGGTGTTTGATGGATGGTCGGAACATATCCTCTTGGAAAACCTTGCCCGCATCTATTCCGCCCTGGTAAACCACCGTACACCCGACCTGCCGGATGTACCGCAGTATCTGGATTGGTCTTTTCAGCAGCGCGAATCCCTGAACAGCCAGGCTATGAAGGCTCACGAGAAATTCTGGTACGACTACCTGAAGCCGGCACCAACACAAATTCTTCAATTTGAAGAAAACCTGATTGAAACGCTATCAAGCTGCCGTACCGGTACTCAAAGAACAACTCTTGACAGTGCACTCTCTTCCAGAGTGCGCTCTCTTGCCTCTGTTGAAAAAACAACACCCTTTACCATCCTGCTTTCTGCACTTCATGTACTGCTTCACAGGCTTACCGCGCATGAAAAGTTCTATCTCGGCATTCCAGCAGCCGGCCGTCTCGACACATCAACCATGCAGACGATCGGCCCATTTATCAACACGCTGCCGATCCTGCTCGATTCCTCCAGCACGTCAACCTTTCGCGAGCTGATCCGGAACACCCGCTTATCCACACTGAACATATATACTCATCAAGCCTTTCCATTCGAAGAAATGATTCCTCATCTCAAGCCTGATCGGGATCTGGGACAACGCCCCATCTTCGACATTCTTCTGAACGTTCGTAATTTCCCCGGTTCTCCAAAGGAACTCGGGAATCTGGCAATCGAGACAATTCATTTCCAGGAATCTCTTTCCCAGACGCCGCTTACAATCTATTTTCATGTTCAAGCCGATCAGATCGCTGTGGAATTCTCCTATAGAAAATCCCTGTTCTCAAAACAGAAGATCACGCTGTTCTCAGAACAATTCCTGACATTATTGAAACAATTCTTAGCCAATCCCGACAATGGTCTTTACCAGCCAGCTCTCCAGTGGTTTTTTCCGGCAGGCATCCAGATTCCATCGGAAAGTATTTCCCATCCCGTCTATCCCTCCGTAATCCAGCGCTTTCTCCAGCATGTGAAGGCCAGACCATCAGCTGTCGCCATCCATCTGGGAGAACAAAACTGCACATATAACGAGCTCCATTCCATGGCCAACACGATTGCGGCGAACCTTCCAGCAAATGGATGCAGGAATGGGGATCGTGTGGCTGTGTTGAGCGAGCAATCCTTTGAGTACGTTGCCACTGTTGTAGCACTTTTTGGTTCTCAGAAAGTATTTTTCCCTGTCGATCCAATGCTCCCGAAGGATCGAATTCTGCAGCTTTTATCCCTTGCCGGGGTCAACGCTGTTATCACAACCCCCTTCACTGCCCACCTGATCGAAGGGAAACTCCCTCCGGGCATTACACCTATCCCGCTCAAGGTTCTCTGTAAATCCTCAGGAGATTCTCCTGCCGATATACTCCAGCCTCCCGTCTCGCCAGGCCAGCCGGCCTACATATTCTTCACTTCAGGCTCGACTGGTACACCCAAAGGAATTCTTGGTAAACACGAAGGATTGGACCATTACTTAGCCTGGGAAGAAGCGGTGTTTGAAATTAAAACCCATGACCGTATT
Source organism: Anaerolineales bacterium (assembly GCA_016927115.1). Classification (GTDB taxonomy): domain Bacteria; phylum Chloroflexota; class Anaerolineae; order Anaerolineales; family E44-bin32; genus JAFGNH01. Next base: position 16,657 of record JAFGNH010000140.1, read on the forward strand.
GGGCAGCTTTCTTCACCCAATTCTGATGCCATGCTGCGCAACTTTTTTCTCCCGTTGTACTGCGGCGCAGCTCTATGCCTGAATCCCACATCCTCGTTTACGTCTGTCTTCAAATGGCTCATGGAAAATAAGGTGACCCTCCAGCATACCGTACCATCGTTATTCCGCCGGTGGATGGAAGAAACTTCTGACAAGGTACAACTCCCTGATTTACGACTGCTCATGCTTTCCGGGGAACCTCTGACCCGGGATCTTGTCAACGACATTCGCTACCGCTTTCCGGGTATCGGTGCAGTGATTAACACGTATGGCCCTACGGAGACAAGCATAACCAAAACGTGGTACCGGATTCCCGATCTGCCAGAACCGGGCATCCAGCCAATCGGCTTCCCCCAGCCTCAGACAGAGATCCTGATCCTGAACAGGGACGGAACACTGTGTGGAATTGGAGAGCCCGGGGAATTGGTTATCCGGACCCCATTTAGTACACTCGGATACCTCCATCCCGAACACAAATCCCCCCATGGTTTCCACCCGGATCCCTGGAACCGTTCCGGGAGCGACCCTCTTTACAGAACCGGTGATCTGGGACGCTATCGCCTGGATGGGAATATCGATTTCCTGGGGAGGATGGACTTCCAGATTAAAATCCGCGGAGTTCGCATTGAACCCGCCGAGATCAACGCCGTGATAGAACATCATCCTTCTGTTGCGGCCAGCTATGTAAAGAGCTTTCCTGTTGAAGGTAAAGATCCTGTTCTCTGTGCCTATCTGGTCTTCCTTTCCGGAGAGAGGAATATACCTGAGATCCGTCACTATCTGGCCAGGCACCTTCCGGCTGTGATGGTGCCTTCCTGTTTCCAGATCATGGACACACTTCCCCTGCTTCCAAACGGCAAGATCGCTGCCGATCAGCTTCCCCCACCCCAAAAAGAACCGGAGAAAACAGGAGTTCCTTTCATTCCACAGGATCCGGTATTGAAGCAGCTTCTTCAGCAATGGAAGAAAGCACTTCGGGTTAGCGAGATAAGTATCGAGGATAATTTTTTCGATCTGGGCGGATACTCACTGAAGATCATCGAATTGATCAGCCAAACGGCTGAAATCACCGGTGTAACCCTGCCCATCGCTGCTTTTTACCAATTTCCAACCATCAAAGGTCTTTTTGAACAGATCCGTAAATCGCAGTCGCTCTCAGGTTCCTTTTCACTCATTCCGCTTCAGAGTCAGGGCACGGCAAAACCGCTCTTCCTTATACACTGGGCGGGTGGGTTTGTTGACGCCTACAGAAAACTTGCCTCTCTGCTATCCCCTTCCATACCTGTATACGGTATTCAGGCTGCAGGGATTGAATCAGGGTTTATCCAGACATCGATCAACGCGATGGCTGCTTTCTATATCCGGCAGCTAAAAGTTCTTGAGCCGGAGGGGCCATACCGGCTGGCCGGGGCATCGATGGGCGGGAAAATTGCTTTTGAAATGGCGAGTCAGATGTGCGCAGCAGGAGATGCCGTGGAATTTGTCGGGCTTATCGACAGCAGGGCCCAGCGAATCTCCCCTCCGCTCAGCAAACGTGTTCAGAGTCACAAAAAGAATATCCTGGCAAGAGATACGGGGGCGAAAATCCGCTACCCATGGGAGCGAGCCGTTATCCGGTTTCGCAGAGCGTTGTACAGATTGTTCCTCCTGACAGGATTGACCCCGCCATCAAGGAACCTGAACCTTCACACTCTTCATCTTGAAATGAGCCGCCTGTACCGGCCCACCTTCTTTCCTGGCCGCCTGACGATTTTTCGTGCTGCGCAGCAGAGGGAGGATTCCGTTCAAAGCATCTTCCTTGGCTGGGAGAAACATGCGCTCGATCTGGAAACCTACAAAATCCCGGGCAGCCATACATCACTGCTGGTAGAACCGGGCGTTGAAATGCTGGCTGAAATCCTGAAGCGAAAGCTCGCCACTCAACCCCCAACGGGTGAGGAGCGCCACCCATGAACAGTTTACCGGAGATTTCTGCGCTGGAACCAGGCCGGGTCCATATCTGGTATATCTCGCTTGCACCAGAACCAGCCGGGATACACAGTTTGCAGGAAATCCTCTCTGATGCAGAACAGGAACGCGCTGCCCGTTTTATTCATAAAAAAGACCTGGAACGTTGGGTAACTGCTCATATTTCCCTGCGTCTGATTCTTTCCCAATATCTCCAACAGGCACCGGAAACCATCTCTTTCACTGAAGGCCCGTTCGGTAAACCTGAGCTTCAGTCTCCCGCATCCACACTGCAGTTTAATCTTTCGTACTGCGGGAATGGGGCTGTCCTCGCAGTGGCTGATAATACTCCCGTGGGTATTGATGTACAGAATATGCCGGTTTCTTTCGAAAAAAACCTGCAGCCCTGGATCGCCAGCCAGGTGGAAGGGGAATGGCTTGTTTCGCTGCCGGACGATTCACTCCGTCTCAAGCTCCTGCAGCTCTGGGTTCGTAAAGAAGCACTGCTGAAAGCAGCCGGTACCGGCCTGTCTGTTGAACCATCCTCAATTACACTTCCTGACCAGCCCCCCCCTCTGCTCCTGACCTTCATGGACAGTTCCGGCCAGTCTTTTCTCTGGTCAATCTACGATCTTGATGAAGAGGATGATCCTATGGTATGCCTGGCCGCACGCGGGGAGCAGCACAGCATTCAGCAACACCGGTGGTCTATATAGCAGGAGGTTTGAAGGACCGCACTGGCACCATCTCTTGCTTTACGCAGGAGATTGCCACTATCAAATCCATCCTGCTGATCCTTGCCGCAAACAGGAACAATCCGGATTTCGAGGAGAACGCAGGATCAGGATAGGCCAGGTCTGTGGAGCAGCCCATGGAAGTCGTTTCCACGAAAGCTCTCACCGCGGGATCCTTACTTTTCCCCCGTAACACGAGACAACCAGGGTGCTGCGATCCGCTTTCCGGAGAGCCCGGCTGCACAGCTCCGCTTATGCCCGGAAATAGAAGCCGCCCGTTGGTACAACTGGCAATCCGGTATGCGCAAAACAGCGAAGAACACAGATCCTGATTACCTGAGGAAATCCCTGAACCGGGTTAAATGGATTCTCCCTCCGCGTCGGTATCGAGCAGGCTGCTGATCACATCGCGCTTTGTGAATGGGTACGAGAAAAAACGCCAGGCAGCTGTCCATGCCGACATCCTGCGAATACGTTTACCGTGTTTGGTATTGCAAAGAACCTGTCGCACAATCCACGGCGCAACCACATCCACCCTGTCTGCCAGGATATTGAATATCCTGCGGCTGCTTTCCCAATTCGGATGTGCCCGCCGATTTTCACCGATCAGCATATCTGTAAGGACCATGCCGGGCTGGATGGCACCGATCCTGACCGTGGAACCCTTCAGTTCATCGATGAGTGAATCGTTCAGATATTTAATGCAGCATTTTGTGCTGCCGTACACTCCCAGCCCTTCGACCTTGCGGCCGTCGCTGCCAAGCCCTTCCAGGTTGTACACTGTTCCGCCGCCCTGGTTCAGCATCCCCCGCACAGCCGTATGCACACCATACAGTGTACCTATGATGTTGGTCTCATTGACCGCCCTCATTTGATCGGAAGGAAGGGCATAAACCGGTGCCTGCTCGTGCGAAATCCCTGCATTGTTAATCCAGATATCCACCCGTCCAAATCTGGCGGCCGCGAAATCCCACAGCGCATCCACATCTTCACGCCGTGTAACATCACAGGCAAAACCTGCAGCGTGCTCCGGAAATAGCGACTGCAGATCAGCCACTACGGCGTCCACTGTTTCCTGCGAACGCCCACTGATCACGACCTGCTGGCCGGCATCAGCAAACGCGTGCGCCAAACCGAGGCCAATGCCGCGAGTGCTTCCCGTGATAACAATTGTCTGGATATCGCTGGGGGTTTTCATTTCAGATCCTTTCCGGAACTTTTGCAGGAAATTTTCGTTCTGCTGAACCTGGCTGTGACTGTACTGATCCACCTACATAGTATCTGATATATCCGGCGGTTTCCAGTAATACGCTGGGATGTACATGCACCTTATGTACCGGGGATGGCAAACGAGCCAGTATGCCGGCACCCGTACTGCCGCGCTGCAGACAGGCCTGGTTCCGTTCAAGCTGGCGTGAAACAATGCCCACATCCACCACAGTGATCAAGAGTGAGTGGATTTCTATCAGGCATCCGGAGGTATTCAGCTATCTATGCTGATATTCGGATTCTGGGTATGATAGATACTACCAATCGCTGTCCTTTCCTTTTTGCCTGAAAGTAATAGCCGGACCCTGCCACTTGTCGTTGGACATGGAATACAGGTATGCTATACTGAATTCATAATTGTAAGTTGTCTTACAATCTACAGATAGTTGCCAGGCGCGACCTCAGAAAACGTATACCGGTTATCAAAACAGATATGGATCACGCCCTTGAGAATGATATGAAGCAGCGCTTGTCACTGTGCGGGCGAAAAATATCTGCTGATGGAAATACCAATAAAGAAGGACCACCAGGATTTCAGACTCTATTTCGTTGGTACTCAGAGGAACTATGACAATTGAGAGCTTCCGGGCCTCGGAGAAGTATGCTGATCAACAATCATCTTTTCGATGCAGGTATTCAACCGGTTTGCCATGGGTGAACATCGAACATCCCACAGCTGATCTTACGCCTCCTTTTCGACAATTGCTTTATAGAACCCACAACTTACTAACTGCCATGGTTGTAAACCCGCCACGGCGAGCTGTATTGAAACTCACTTTACAAACCGGGAACGAAAACGCATGGTTTAACCCGTCAGGTATTTTATGTATTTGCACATAGATATCGTTGGGATTACAGGTGAAACGACGGTTGGTACAGCAATCAACCCGCTGCAGGTTGATGCTCAGATGGAGGATGCATTAATCCAGGCATCCGGATATGCCCCGATGGAAAACCTCGTCGAAGAGGATGGTTATGTCAAAACCCCCAACCTCTCCACCTGTCTGATTCCCACAGTTCTCGATATCCCGAAAAAGATGAAAAACATCATCCTGGAAGTCCCTGACCGGCGCGGCCCTTGGGGTGTGCGCGGTATGGGTGAAATACCCTTCCTTGCACTTGCTCCGGTGATCGCTGCCGGCATTCATGCCGCAGCTGGAGTCTGGATTGACCAATTCCCGCTAACACCTGAAGTGGTGCTGCAGGCGTTGGAGGAGGCAAAAGCATAAACATCCGTTCGGACCGAAAAGCAAAAATTGAAGCCGGATACTGCCGAGGGGTATATTGAGTGCAGGTTTTTTTATAAAGTTCCTTTTTCGTTGAACCGGCACACTCGCAAATGAATAATGCATTTGTTTGCGTTGAATTTTGTTCTTAGAAGCAAACAAGACAGGAGAAAGAAAAATGGAAAGAAAGCCCGATATTTATGAGATACTCGAACGAGCACACACTGGTGAATACTGTTCCTCCAAGGAATGGGATATCAAGCGAATCGGCGGGACGATCCGAAACCTTCTGAAAAGCCACAAGATTGAAAAAACCTGTGACCCCACCAACCCGGTGAACACCGATTTTGCACTGGCTGACAAATTTTATGAAGCCGGGTATGAATTGGCGCTGGAACTGGGTTATTGGTGTGAAGATACCGAACGTATTGTAAAAGTATCCCAGGGCGAACTGGATGATGCGCTGAAATTTGCCCCATCCGAGATATTCTTCGGAAGAGGAAAAGACGGCACACTGGTCAAGACACGAACGCCTGAAGACCCCTACCCCACAAAGGTAGCCTGCTCGCTGGGTATCACCGTCAGCGAGGAAATTATCCTGGACGTCCTGACCGGGATCGCCCGCGAACGTGAGGTCGACATCCTTGAAGGCGTATCAATGACCACGATCCGCGGCCACCAGGTTCTGGCCGGCACGCCCTGGGAAACCCTGATGAACGCCGAATATGCCCGTATCCACCGCCAGGCCCGCCGCCTGGCAGGGCGCGAAGGTATGGCGGGCTGGGGCTCCATCTCAGCCACCACCGATCTGGGGCAGTTCGGTGCGTACGGCGTACCGGGCGGGTTCCACCCCGATTACGACCTCGCCCTGATCCTGTTCCCCTCGGAAATGAAGCTCGATTACCGCACCCTGAACAAGGTTGTACACACACTGAACATGGGCGGGATGGTCAAAGCGGACTCCCCGAGCATGATCGGCGGCATGCCTGGTCCGGTCGAAGGTGCGGTTGTATGCGAGATCGCCTGTTCTATCCTCTCGTATGCGATCCTGCAGAACCATGCCGGCGGCGGGCAGATGTATGATGCCCGCTATCTCAGCAACGTCAACCGCGAAGGCCTCTGGGGCCTCAGCGTGGTGAACCAGGCTCTTTCGCGGAATACCCACACGCTGCCGGTCAATATTGCCAATGTAGTATCCGGCCCGGTGACCGAGAACCTTCTGTACGAAATCGCAGCGGGCCAGGCCGTACTGGCGTGCTCAGGTGCCTCCGCAACAGTGGGGCCGCGCACAGCCGGCGGCAAGATGCACGATTACATCACACCGCTCGAATGCCGCTTTACAGCCGAAGTGACCCATGCTGCCTCGGGATTGAGCGTCAAGAAAGTCAATGAGATCGTTAAGGATCTTGTCGCACGCTACGAGGACAAGATCAAGAAGCCTGATCCTGGAAAGCCGTACCAGGAAGCATACGACATGTCCACCCACGAACCGACCGAGGAATGGGAGGCGATTTATCATCGTGTGAAGAAAGAAGTGATCGATCTCGGCGTTCCGATGAGCGATTATTAATTACGGGGGTTCAGCATGCGGTGATAATAGCCGCAACCCGAGAGAATAACCACAGCTTGCTGGACCTTGCGCAGTTCAGGCAACCCACAGGGGTGGACAATCGTTCGCCCCTGTGGGTTTACTCAGGAACATTCAAACACACCGAACGATACGCCCATTTTTTCCTCTTACACAACGAACTTTCGTCCGGGAAATAAACACCCGGCCATGTTTGAGATATCCATTACACACAAAACAACCACACGCATATATGCACCGGTAATCATCGTCAGGGTTCATCAGGCATCCTCTCCCCGCCATTTTACGCTCTCTGCGTACAGCAAGTTGATTCCCGAACAGTGATACCTGGCTTTAATGATATAAATACCACAACATTGGGAGTAGATCACACCTACGATTTTTTCCGGATAAGTCTCAAAGGGTTTGCATGAAACCTGAAAAACCTCTCTCAGCGGAACTTATTGCACCATGTGGCATGAACTGCGCCATCTGCAGCCGCTATCTATCATTCCTGAATGGCCTGAAACGCAGCCAGTGCAGCGGGTGCCGGCCAGGCCATGTGAATTGCACCTATTTATTCGCGAAGTGTTCGGGGGTTAACCATCAATCCGTGAAAGAAGCCGTGTTCTGCTTCGAATGTGACCAGTATCCCTGCGCACAGATCAAACGTATGGATAAGCGCTATCAGAAAAGCTATGGGATGAGTGTGGTAGAAAACCTGGAGTGGATTAAGGAAAAGGGGATGGAGAGTTTCCTGGAAAATCAGGACAGGAAATATCGCTGTCCAGGATGCGGGGGGATGATATCCATTCACAATCGAAAATGCTTCAGTTGTGATACCGTGACACGATTGGCAGATCCCCTGTCGTGATCGCGCGTGCCGCGTTTCCGATCCGCGTTTAATCAAACACCGCAACAAACCGTACCTGCCTAAACGGGCATACGTTTCGGGTAGTGTTCCCTCACCCCAGGCCCCTCTCCCGAAACAGAAGAGGGGCCTATTTGGCTTGCTGGTGGGGATTGTTTGATTGTTTGGCAAGCAATACTTGATCCTGGCTAATACACCAGGTTCTAAAATGCCCTGAACTGGGTGCCGTTATTGTCAAAAGCCGGAGTAATCTTGGTCACATCTCTGGGTTCCATTTTTTGTGTTTTAACCTGTTACATATTCTCTTGATTGTATTGATTACTTTATCTGTGTCGTCCAAAACAGACTGGTTTGTAAAACGTATAACGGTACAGCCGCAGTATTCCAGATGGGCTGTACGTTCTGCGTCCTGTAATTGCTGGTATTTATGGTATGGGCCGTCCACTTCGATGACCAGTTTCAATTCAGCACAGTAGAAATCGACAATGAAGTGGGAAATCGGGTGCTGGCGCCTGAATTTATATCCATCCAGGTTCCGATTGCGTACTAACCCCCAGAGTTTCTTTTCTGCAGCTGTTTGCTGTTTCCGATTAGTACGGCTGTACTGAATTTTTATGAAGTGTTTTTCAATATTCGTTTTTCCGGACACGAATCGATTCTATTTGAAAAGAAGAATTCCCTGCGCGAGTTATACATTAAAGCTTTTCAGTACTGTTGATATCTCGCTTCAATGATATATATAAATTCCAGGCACATGACCGCCCTGCTGCTCACTTCCTGGAAGTAATAACACTCGGGATTTGGTCAGAAATGGATGGACCAGTTCCACTTTCACTTGATTTTAATACCATCCGGATTGAATTTTTTATATTCCCCTTCTCCCTGACAGGGAGAAGGGGCCAGGGGGTTGAGGGTCCATCCTGCCGGACGAGAAGCAGCATTACCGGCAGGGGCTCATCGACGTCGGTTTCAAACCGCCATCACTGGCCAAAAAACCTGATTCCCCCCATTAAACAAAAAAAGGCGCTGGGATAAAACGCCTTCAAAAAAAAGTATCAACTGTGGGCCCGGCAGGATTCGAACCTGCGACCGACCGGTTATGAGCCGGCTGCTCTAACCACTGAGCTACGGGCCCTGCACGCCTCATTGTATCAAAGCCTCAAAAAGTGCGGAAGGGGAAACCGGGATTCCCCTCAGCACATACCTCTGCTACAATGAGGACTATTAACACCCAACAAACCCACCTTCCACATCCACCGCTCAACTCACCGGCCACCATCTCGCCAGCCGCATCACCCTGTTTCTTTCTGGAGCTTCCATGCCCCACCCGGTCCAATATTCGTCTGTAGAAAACAAACCCTCCCTTTGCCTGTTCCCCTGGGCAGGCGGCCGGCTGGATGTTTACCAGGACCTGATCCAACTGCTGAAAGAGGATTGCTCCATCTATGGCATCGAAGCACGCGGCCTTTACGGAGAAGCCCCACCCCACCTCACGCTCGAGCAAATGGCAGATGACTACATCCAGGAGCTTTTGCCTGTGCTTTCCCTGGGATCAGTCATTCTGGCCGGAGCCTCAATGGGCGGAAAGGTGGCGTTCGAGATGGCCCGTCGTCTGGAAAAGGGGCCATTACCATCCCCTCTCGTGGTCATGTTTGATTCCCGCATTATGCCGTTGGATAAGAAGCTGGGCTTGATCACCCGAGTCAGACTCCATCAAAGCATTCTGGATAGTGCTTCCCTGGGAGGGATTCTACAATATGCCATACAGAAAACACGGACACGCCTTCGGCGCAGGATTTACAGTTATTTCATAAAGCGGGGGCACCCACTCCCCCCGTCTATCAACAAGCTGGGAACCATCACCTACCTTGTCAGCAAAGCATACCGGCCGCAGCCGTATGGTGGAAGAGTTATCCTTTTCAGAGCTGGAAAACTGGAGCCAGGTACCCCGCCAGATCCCTTTAATGGCTGGGGAAAAGCTTGCACAGGTGGGCTGGAAATCAAACCTATCGAAGCGTCCCATACCTCCATTCTTGAGGAACCGGCTGTATCTCTGCTGGCGGCAGAAATGCGCTTTCTAATCTCTGAAATCTCCTGAACCCAATATCCGGGGCCATAGTACATCTTTGTGCAATACAATTCCTCCTGCTGCGCAGTAACAGCCATTGTCCCGTGTGCCCTCGCTTTCCAGGGTTCCTCGCGTATTTTTGAACAATCCTGCAGCAGGAATCCGGGAAGTATCGTACGATAGCGCTGCACACTCCAACCACTGCGCCTGTCTTCCGAAACAGGAAATTCCGGAAAAGGATGCGTCTTATGCCCGAAACAAACTATTTTGAGGTTTTTATCCGCCAGGCTATCCGGCTGGCTGAAGAAGCGGCTGCTGCCGGAGACCACCCCTTCGGCGCCCTGCTCGTATTGGATGGCGAAATCCTGCTGACTGCGCGCAACACCGTGATCACAGGGAAAGACGCCACCCAGCATGCGGAGCAGAACCTGGTCAGTAAAGCCTGTCAGGAATTCGGGCGCAGGGTTCTATCACGGAGCACTCTGTATGCCAGCCTGGAACCATGTCCGATGTGCGCGGGCGCAATCTACTGGGCAGGCATCCCCAGGGTGGTTTATGGTGCACCCGGACACCTGCTCGCCAGGCCGGAAATCGCCTCCCCCTTCCACATTCCAATCCGCGAGATCTATGCCCACGCCCACGGTTTCGTGCCGGAGGTTATTGGCCCGGTGCTCGGGGAAGAAGCCTCCCGCATCCATCTGGCGTTCTGGCCTGCATTCCTTGCCAAATACGGCCAGCACGATATCTGACTGCTTAATTACGAGACCCGGTCTGAGCACGATACGCCCTTCAATCCGGGTCGAACTGCAGTGCTCAGACCGGGTCTCCTATTTTTTCCAAAAAAAAGCCCTGCTTCTCAGCAGAGCTTTCAGAGCGGGCGACGGGATTCGAACCCGCGGATGTCAGCTTGGAAGGCTGATGCCTTACCACTTGGCCACGCCCGCATGTACACGTTAATTGTAAAACCCCGCCCGAAAGCGGTCAAGCCTCACAACAGCGGCAGACCGAGATCCTCTGCAGTTGCTTTTTCATTTCCAATAATGAATAAATCTTTTCCGTTGACCGTTTCGATCTGCAGCTGTTCATGGATCTCAAAATCACCAACCATATCCGTCTCGGCGCCGGTGTAAACCTTCTCGCCTGTCTGCAGGCGTTCGATCAATTGCTCGCGCTGCAAAAGCACCAGGTCACTCCATACGGGGCCCCGCCGAAGATAACCGCGTGCAAAGTCCATCTGTCCGTTCTCAGAAAGCTTAACAGCCACCAGTATGACATCGACCTTTTTCTTTGCGGTCGAAGTTTTCTTTCCTCGAAGAGTATATATCACGTCGGGCGCTCCTGTTATTGGCTGCACTTCTGGCAGATCGTTCTGCGAAAAACGTGGTCGGGGTGGGCGGACTTGAACCGCCGACCTCCGCGTCCCAAACGCGGCGCGCTGGCCATCTGCGCTACACCCCGTAGGATTGAGTATAATTTGGGCTGGATAACTGGTCAAGATAGAAGGATACTTTGCTTACCATGCTGGAGAGCTCTTCTGTATGTCCACCTGGCCGGCAAAAGAAAGACTGGAAACTCACATGCAGGAATTTGATCGTTTCTTCGCAGCGCAGTACGCTTCCTATTCGCTCGATCTGGATTTCTGGCGCAGACACGCACTCAGGCAGGGCAGCCCTGTTCTCGAACTGGGCTGCGGTGCCGGGCGTGTCCTTCTCCCACTCGCCCAGGCTGGCCTGGATATTACAGGCCTGGATCAGGACCCGGCCATGCTCTACCGCCTGCAATCCCTGCTCCCCAAGGAACTCACCGAAAGAGTCTCTCTGGTTGAAGCGAACATTGAGGATTTTTCGCTGCCACAGCAGTATACGTTCATCTTCTCGCCTTGCAACACCTTCTCATATCTCCCCCTTTCAGCAGCTGAACTGGCACTGCATAACATCTGTCAGCACCTTCTTCCAGACGGTCTGCTGGTGCTGGATCTGCCCAACCCGGGTTTTCTCTTTGATATACCTATTGACCCATCTGAACCGGTTGACAGCTTTTTCGAACCCCAGCGCGGGCTTCCAGTGCAGGTGTATGCGGATCAAAAAGTATCTCCGGGGAACTCGCAGGTGGATGTTCTGTGGCACTATGATGAGCTCCAGCCGGATGGACTTGTAAAGCGCTATGATTATCCGATCACCTATTACATGCGGCTTCCCGACAGACTCGAACCCATGCTGCAGCAGGCCGGCTTTTCCGATATCCGTTTTGCCGGCGGCTACAACGGGCAGGAATTTTCCAGGTGTTCACACCGTCTGGTCGTTTTTGCCCGGCGCCTGTCCTGACATAGCCTTCCACGGTACCCTTCTGATAAAAATTCAGATTCCTGCATAAAAAAAACTCCCCGTTTTGTTTTACGGGGAGTTCCATTTTACATACGGTATAAAGGGGACAATCAGGCTGCTTCCATCTGGCGAACAACCATCACCACTTTCCCCTGCACTTCAAGCGTACTGGGGTCGTGGATCATTATAGGCCCCATCGTTGGGTTGGCTGGTTGAAGCCGGACCTTGGGGCCCTCGCGGAAGATGTGCTTCAGCGTGGTTTCTTCCTTATCGCGCAGCCATACAGCGACCATGTCTCCATTTGACCATTCCTTAACCTGGCGCATGACAACGATATCGCCATCGTTCACCATGGCATCGATCATGGAATCACCGCGCACCTGCAGTGCAAAAAGGCCTTCATGATTCGCGGGCAAGAGTTCACGTGTCAGTTCAATGGCTTCATCGGCGTCAAACATTGGCGAGTCCGTGCCCGGCAGTGGAACTGGCTCGCTGGCAAAAATCCGCCCGACCAGTGGGATACGTATCACATCTGCCAGCGACCTGGAATACTGCGGGTTTTTATCAGTCAACCTGAGACCGCGTGAGACGTTCTGATCCCGCTCAAGGTAGCCTTCTTCCACCAGACGATTCAGGTTGTAATTAACAACCGAAGTAGAAGAAATATTGATCGCCTTACCGATTTCCCGGATAGATGGCGGCCGTCCGGTTTCTTCCATGAATCTGATTATGTAATCGAGCATTCGCTGCTGCCGGTTTGACAGCCCGGATCGAGCCATGTTAACCTCCTTGGTTCTGGCTGGCTCTGCTTTGGTAGATACGAGCCAGAATCGCACACTTGTTCTTATTATAAGGGAACATACGTTCTATGTCAACATGCGCTCCCTTCAGGACTTTTTACAATTCCGGGCCATTCCGTGATGAACCAGAAAGCAGGCCATGGTTTTATTACACCCCCCGCTTCCACTCTCACGGTTCATGCAGCTCAAGGATCTGCACCTGGATGTCACCCTGGTCGATCCTCATCCTTGCCACGGAAGCTTTGCTGCCCCTGCTGGGGCCGGCACTCCCCGGATTGAGGTACAGCACGTCGCCACGCTCCTGGATTTTCGCCCGGTGTGTGTGGCCATAGACAACCACACGGATGCCGGCTGATTCCGGCTTCAGATCCAGCCTGGCAACGTTGTGCAGGATATATATCCCAACACCTGCCAGCTGCACCAACCGGCGTTCCGGCAGAGCTTGTGCCCAAAATCCATTATCCATATTTCCCCGGACGGCATGAACGGGAGCAATCTTCTCAAGCTCCATCAGAATTTCCAGCGAGCAGATATCACCAGCATGCAGGATGCAATCGCAATCGGCAAAAATTGTTTTAATTTCCGGCCTGAGCCAGTTATGTGTATCAGAAAGGATGCCAACATTTACAGTGTCTGCTTCCATGCTTAAGAATGGCCCTTTCTGATCAGCGTTCGCTTCCCGATCATCGGACTGTCAGCTGTCTTTTCCCTTTTTACCGGAAACCCGGTGGAGTGTCGGTGAAACCAGCTGCTGGAAACGGTCCACCCCGGGTTGCTGCATCCTGGTATACAACCAGATTGCCAGGATCAGCACAAGCATCGCCAGGAGCCCCAGCATGCCTGCCTCCGGCCCGAAAGCCCCTCCGGTCCACAACACCGGCCCCCCCTGCGTAATCTCAAATATGGAACCACTCGGGACCATACCGCTTACGGGAAACCCAAACACATAACCCTGGAAAAAATTCCAGGTGATATGGATCCCGATCGGAATTGCGAGCTCCCCACTGAGTACATAACCGGCAGCCAGCATCAAGCCGGCCACAGAAATCAGGACAGAGCTGAGTATCGTTGCATTGGGGTTGGACGCATGGGCGAACCCGAAAATGCTTGAGGTCACCAGAACGGATAGCAACACAGCTGCTCCCGGTCTCCACCATTTTGCGTTCAAGCCCTCTGCAATATTACGCAGCAGGTAGCCCCGGCTGAGAGCCTCCTCATAAATCCCCACACACAGAAAGAGCAGGAGGCCCTGCAGAAGCTGCAGCCACAAACCCTGGCTGTATACTTCGCTTTGCCAGGCAGGTGTTACTTTGATCCAGCCCAGGCTCCATTCCAGCACGAATATTACCAGCATAATGGCAGCACCCAGAAACAGGCCGTAGCCAAAATCCCTCCACCATCGCCGGTTGAAACCAAATCCGTAGTCGCGGAAGCGCCGGCGATCCAGCGCCCAGGCCGAAATTATCATCGACCCCAGCGTTGCCACAACCATCAGCAGCGGGCCAAGCAGCTCGAATCCATTTGCTCCGGCAGGAGACAGCAGCTCTTCCGGTGTAGCCCCTGAACCGAATAAAGTCATCAACATGATCTGCACAAGTCCCATCACCAGGCTGAAAATCATAAAAACGAAAGCGAAGCCCGCCAGCCTCAGCAGCAGTCTCAGTCTCCTCTCCTGAGGATTCCAGAAGACCCAGGCAATGGTTCTTAACACACTCCGTTTTTCCGGTTGATCCATTTACACACCTCAGCTCCCTGAAATATTTTAAGACAGGTCCTTTACTATCTGCAAGAAATCGTCAGATAGAACCTGATAATGTCAGCTGCTGCGCCTCACATTGTACATGAAGTTGCTTTCAACACCATAATGGCATAGAATGCGCCAGAAAGGGAGAAATTCCGAAAGGGGAATCATGAACGCTCTTGTGGAACGAATCAAGAAGGAAGGCAAGAATCTTGGCGGCGGCATCCTGAAAGTCGATGGTTTTATCAATCATCAGGTTGACCCTGTCCTCATGGATCAATGCGGCCAGGAGTTTGCCGAACGTTTCAAGGACATCAAGGCTAATAAAATACTGACGGCTGAAATCTCCGGGATCGCCCCTGCCCTGGCGGCTGCCCGCTATCTCCAGCTTCCCGTTGTGTACGCCCGCAAACGAAAACCCATCACCATGCCTGACCAGGTGCTGCTCACTCTCGCGCCCTCCCACACCAAAGGGCGCACTGTGGAGTTGATTATATCTCCTGAGTACCTTGGTAAAGGGGACCGCGTCCTGATTATCGACGACTTCCTTGCTTCCGGCGAGACCATTCTTGGGCTTGTTCGCCTCACCGAGGTTGCCGGTGCGGAAATAATCGGCATAGGTATATTGATCGAAAAGCAGTTTGAGGACGGCAGAAAGAAACTTGAAACCCTTGGAATCCCGATCGAAAGCCTCGCTGTCATCAAGGATATGACCGGTTCGCAGATCATTTTTGTTGAGTAGGTGCATGGACAGTATCGCTGTTCTTGATTTTGGCTCTCAGTATTCTCAGCTGATCGCCCGCCGTTTACGGGAAGTTTCCATTTATTGTGAGCTTTTCCCACACGATACAGCGTACGAGCAGGTGGAGCGCATACATCCGGCAGGCTTTATCCTGTCCGGTGGTCCCGCCTCTGTACTTGCGGCGGGCGCGCCGCGGCTTCCAGACTATGTTCTCCCTTCCGGCAAACCCATCCTCGGAATCTGCTACGGAATGCAGCTGCTTGCCTACCACCTGAACGGCCGGGTAATAACCTCTGCCAGGCGCGAATACGGCTATGCACAGCTCCATGTACAACATGCTTCCCCCTTACTGCCTGAGGGCACCCGTACGGTGTGGATGTCACATGGCGATCGGATCGATCGCATGCCGCCGGGGTTTTCCACCCTCGCCAGCACACCGAATTCACCCATTGCTGGCATGGGTGATCCTGATCGAAAATATTACGGGCTGCAGTTCCACCCTGAAGTCCATCATACACAGAACGGCACAACTATCCTTGAAACCTTCGCGACTGATCTATGCGGTATCAAGCCGGACTGGACACCCCGCAGAATGGTTGATCAAGCCATCTCCGATATCCGGTCGCAGGTAGGAAACAACAGAGCCGTGGTCGGGGTCAGTGGAGGAGTGGATTCATCAGTTGCAGCTGCGATATCCTACCAGGCGCTGGGGGATCGGCTGACAGCTGTTTTTGTGGATAACGGGCTTCTTCGTATAGGGGAAAGAGAGCTTGTCCAGTCTGCACTGGCAGAGACACTGCAAATCCCGCTTGTAGTTGTGGATGCAGCAGAAACATTCCTCAAGGCACTCAAGGGTGTGACAGATCCTGAAACCAAACGAAGGATCATCGGTGAGCATTTCATCAGAACGTTTGAGGACGCAGTCAGGAACATGGAACCCGTGGATTTTCTCGTACAGGGAACCATTTACCCGGATGTAGTGGAATCCAGTGCTCCGGACCGCTCTCAGGCTGCCCGCATCAAGACTCACCACAATGTTGGCGGCCTCCCCGAGGATCTTTCGTTTAAACTGGTTGAACCACTGCGATACCTCTTTAAAGATGAAGTGCGTAAAGCCGGCCTGGAACTTGGCCTGCCCGCCAGCCTCGTAAACCGGCAGCCCTTTCCGGGCCCGGGACTTGCTGTTCGCTGCCTGGGTGAGGTTACCGATGAACGACTTGAACGTGTCCGTCAGGCGGATGCCATCTTCATCGAAGAACTAACCAGCGCCGGGCTTCTCGGAAACCCTGTCGCACAGGCCCTGGTCACCCTGCTGCCAGTCCGTTCTGTGGGAGTCATGGGTGATCAGCGCACCTATGGTGAAGCTGCTGTTCTACGGGCAGTAACCACAGAGGATTTTATGACCGCAGATTGGGCCCGTATTCCCCACGACCTGTTGGGGAAAATCAGTACACGTATTGTGAATGAGGTGGAAGGAATCAATCGTGTGGTTCTGGACCTGACCAGCAAACCCCCCGGTACCATCGAATGGGAATGAACCAGTGTTTACCTCCCCCTGCTGAACATTGCTGCGGTACCTGTTAAAAGAACGGCCCTCCCGTTCGGGGGGGATGACAGGAGGGCCAGCCGGAGGGAGGCTAGAAGTCAACCTGGATTCCTCCAGGAGCCCCTAGTCCAACACACGAATATAAATGCCTCAAATGCAGCTTGAAGCTATGGATTGGTCAGCATGATCTGAACCATAAGCCAGGTTTCGATTCCCAGAACCAGAACGAACCCGATCAGCAGAACTGACCGTAGAACACGATAGCCTTGATGTAGTTCGTTCCGGTTCTGAGATACCAATCGAAAATCCCTCATCAGCAGCCCCCTGGCTCACAATGCCAGACTTCACCTTTTCAATAACATTTTATAATCAGTCCTTAAAAAGTGGTTGGGTTTGTAAGCCAATTGCAAACTCTATTCATTCCCGGCAGGTTGCATGCTACAATCCCAACATGAAAGTACATACGCGTTCGCGCATAGCGGCTTTTTTCCTGACCTTGATTCTGCTGGGTTTCCCATCATTCCAAACAGGAGCCCAGGATACACTGAATGTGCAGGTCTCATCTGTGTACACTGAATCATTTCCAGATCTTGTTATATATGCATCAGTATCAGGCGCGGATGGCAGCAGAATCTCCGACCTTACCACTGCGAACTTCAGTATTCTCGAAGATGAAAACGAAATCCCTGTTCTCTCCGTCCAGGAAGAACGGCTTGGTACCCGCCAGATTTATGTGCTGAACACAAGCCTGGCCATAGGGCTGCGGGATGCCTCAGGACAGACCAGGCTCGACTACGCCAACCAGGCTCTGTTTGACTGGTGGCAGATGCCGGACGCTGCCCGGATTGGTCTCGATGATCTGAGTCTGTACACCGCAGAGTCAATCCTCGCCGAACACGAATCCACAGCTGCCCTGCTTGCAGCTCGCTTGGCCTCTTTCATACCGGATTATGAGTTGGAAACCTTTCCATACCTTCGGGTGCAGCAGGCGCTGCGCCTTGCAGACGACCCACTACCAAGAGAGGGGATGACCACCAGCCTGATCTTTTTGTCCCCTCTCGTTCGCGGCCCCGAACTCGAAAATCTCGAGGACACTATCCTGGCTGCTCAGGAGAATAGTGTCAGAGTGTTTACCATCCTGCTGGCAGACCAGGCTGACCTGGAAAATCCAATTGTTGAACAAATGGGGCGTTTATCTGAGGAAACGGGTGGCGAGATGATGCTGTTTGATCCCGAACTCGGGCTGACAGACCTCGCCCAAAAGGTGATCTCCCAGCAAAATCAGTATATCCTGCACTTCAACTCTCAGGCCAACTCAAGCGGCAGCCACAGCCTGACCCTGCTTGCCCGGACCGGTGGTGCAACCGGTAATTCTGCCGCGCAAACCTTTAATCTGAACATTCAGCCTCCCTCCATTACCTTCAAAGCACTGCCGGAAACGATTCTTCGCGAAACCGGGGATCCGGCTTTGCCGCTTGAAGAAATCCAGCCCACTGAGGTAGACGTCCTTATTGAAGTTGCCTTCCCGGATGGACACCCCCGGGAGCTTACTTCCACATCACTGTGGGTTGATGGAGAGAAGATCCAGGTAAATACCAGCGCTCCATTTGACCGATTTACATGGAATATCAGCGAGCTTACCGCATCCGCCGCGCTGACACTCTCGGCAAGGGTCGAGGACAGCCTTGGCCTTTCTGCTGATACTTCCGAACAAACCATTCAGCTGGACATTCAGCTTCCACCCAGCGGCCTGGCCGCATTACAGCCCATACTGAGCAACTTCCTGTTCACGCTGGCCGGAATCCTTCTGGGAGCCACAGTCATTGCCGGGATTGTCCTGTTCATCCGGAAATCGCTAGCCGCATCAAACTGGACTGTAAAAAGCAACGAAACATCCAACAGACAGCAAGCGGCAGCCCCGGTGCGGGGCGCAAATTTTAAAACAGATGAAACGGAAGCGGTCCTTACTTTAGTCGGAAATAGCGAGTTGTCGATAGATCTTGTGGGCATCGACCACATCATTGGTCATGATCCTTCACTGGCCACCATTTTTCTGAATGACCCCTCCGTGGATTCACTGCATGCGCGCCTGATCCGGCATGCAAACGGCAAATACATGCTAAAAGATACCGGTTCCACCGCAGGTACCTGGGTGAACTTTCATCAAATCCCGGAATCGGGTATGATTCTACATCATGGTGATCTGATCCATTTTGGACGCACTGCCTTCCGCTTTGTGATAAGTTCACCGCCGGGTTCTTCCACTGCTGAGGTGACAGTTCTTGATCCCCCCGAGCAGCGTGGAGAACAGATTCGATTGGATACCGCTCATGATCCCAACAAGTAAGCCGCACATACAGGTCGCAACCATTTCACACCCCGGAGAAGTCCGGGACCATAATGAAGACCGCTTTCTTACCTACAGTTTCCTGCTTCAGGACCAGGCCACACCGGGCGTACTGGCAGTTGTGGCTGATGGTGTAGGAGGGCATAAAGCGGGTGAAGTGGCCGCGCAGATTGCAGCCGACACCATCCAGACTTCCATAGCTGCGGCGCAGCAAGGCACTCCTGTTGAGAACTTGAGGGAGGCCATTCTTGAAGCCGGGCGGGAAGTGGCCAGCCTGTCTCAGCAGGAAGCAAAATATGCCGGCATGGGCACTACAGTTGCTGTAGCGCTGGTTATTAAAAATTCGCTGTACACAGCAACCATCGGTGACAGTCGAATCTACTTTCTGCGTAACCGGACCCTGCGGCAGATCTCAATCGATCATACATGGATACATGAAGCGCTGAAACATAAGCTGATCACTCCGGAAGAAGCCAAGAACCATCCAAACGCACATGTGATTCAAAAAGCCATCGGAAATCCCACTCCGCCTGAGCCTGATTTTCGCCTCAATCTTTCAGATTCTGAAATCGATGAACAGTCCATTGCCAACCAGGGATTGTTGCTGAAAGGCGACGATCAGATTCTGCTCTGTTCAGATGGATTAACCGACCTGGTCGAACGGAAAGAAATTGAAAACGCCCTTCTCGAACAGACACCGGATGACGCTGTTCAGGCACTTGCAAGTCTCGCGCGCGCCCGCGGCGGACACGATAACATCACCATAGTCATCCTCAAGATTCCGCCCGGAGAACAGAAAAAACCCTCTCTTTTCCTGCCGATCCTTACAGCTCTGACCGGCTCCTTTTTTCTGGTCGTACTGGTTGCAGTGCTATCTCTGATTGTGTGGAGGCTCGGTTTCTGGCCCTGGTAGCCGCGTATAACGCCGGCAATCCTGTAGAAGCAGTTCCATATGTCCGTTCTACCATGAATATTTAATCGAATGGGAACCACCCTGACGCTGGATATCAGCCGGAGTTTTTTTCGAGCGAAATATGCAGCCGTTTCACTGCCCTGTCGATCCCTCCAAAGCGGTATTTATACGCTTCATCCCCCCGCATAAAATCCAGTTCGCTTTTCCCATTCTCAAAGCCCCATTGAATCAGGCGACTCAGTAAAACCCATCCGGGCGACAACTGCTGTGCAGCGGGATCAAAGCCCGAGTTGTATAACCAGATAGTACGGTTATAGTCAAAAAACAAGTAAGCAGCAGCCATCCCCTGGCTGGTACTCAGTACAGCCAGTTTGACCCAGCCCTCCCCCGCCCCTCTGGAAATCAGCGACTTGAAGAATTTTTCCATCTGCGCTGTCAGAAATACTTCCTTCTCCTTTTCTTTTCGCATCAGGTCCAGGAACTCCGGCAGCACTTTCTCCACCGCCTCTTTCCCCTGCACGATGCGGAATGTATCCACCTGCTGGTACTCCTCAAACCTTCGCATCTTGCGCCGGATCTCATGCCGCTGCTTCTTATTCAACCCAGAAAGATAGGCTTCCCAGTTTGCTATAAGCGGGATAAATGGGCACACCTGTTCATCTTCCAGGCTCCAGGCCAGTCCTTTCCGCGTGGCTGCGGCAATAAATGCAGGAATACACGGGGACTCCTGCTGGATGTTATTCAAATCCAGGTAGCTGATCTTCGGATTGTCTTGCCGGGCCGCGTGTTCTACAACCTGTTCTGTAAGCTCCTCCACATCCTCCTGCCGTACGATGAGATCAAGATAATCCGCAATCTCATTCGCACCCAGGAAATGCAGCCCCCAGCTGCCGTCCTTTTCACACTCGCAGAAAAGGGGAGCAATTCCACGCAACTCTCCGCCCTCGTTCCGGATCAGGCCGATCCACAACGCTGGATCCAGCCATTCACCACCACCGCGGCTTTCCCACCAGGGCCTGAGGAATTCGAAGGTCTGAAAAGGTGATCGGACATAAGCATGCGGCAGCATCAGCGCCCACTGTTGCTGGAACTGAAAAAAATCTTCCTTTGTTCGGATTTGCGAAAAGTGCATGCTGTCTCCTTACCCTCTTGTATATGAAACTATAGATGGGTTTTATTAAAACTGGACTACAATAGTGGCAGGCGGTTCCTTGCCCACTCAGGTCTGTCCTGGCCCATCCCTTGCAACAATAATTTTACCAGCCAATATCAAGCAAGTTCTAATTGCGATAGAACACAGGGATGAGTACAATAAGATCATGTCCGACACATTTGAAGCTGACGTCGCATTTTTACATATTACAGCCGGAGAATCCCGTATTACCCCACCAGCAGGTGTTCATGCCCAGGCCGCACCGAGGCGGGCAGCCCGCGGGCGCAGCGAGGATCTGTTTTTTGCCGTCTTCGACCTGACATCAAATCAAAAAGCTACGGATGGATTCCTCAACCATTTGGTTCAGCTTGCTGCCGATGTGTATTACGGCACACCAGGCTCTGTCACTGCTGCACTGAGGGAGTGCATCACAGCTGTCAACGACCACCTGCTCACCCATCAATCTCAACCTGCTGACAGCACGAACCCCACCTCGGGCCACAGCATGATTGCCATTCTGCGCAAGAATCATCTCTACATCGCTCAAAGCGGTGCCGCGCAGGCTATCCTGATCCGGCGCGATCGTGTTACACAGATGACCCCGGACGAGACCATTCAGCGCCCACTCGGCATTGGCAGCAGCCCCGCGATAAGGTATTTCCATTACGAAACACTCCCTGGTGATATCCTTATGCTTGTTTCCGGCAGCCGGACTCTCTGGTCTCCCAGTACACTGACCGGATTATCCGGCCTCGAGTTGGCAAGGGTTATGGATCGGCTCATAGCAGCATCAGCCGAGGATTGCACAGGAGTCTGCCTGAAATTCGTTCAGCGTGCTTCCCGTCAATCAGTAAAGCAGACAGTCAGTACTCCGGCCCGGGCTGAAGCTTTTACCCCACAGCCTTCTGCGCACAAGAGTTCCATCCAGACAAAAAAGAAACCAGGGCGGTCCTTCAAGCTTGGTGAAACCAAAATTGTCCTTCAACTCAAACGCCTTGGATATTCTATTGTCCGGAACTTTTCCGATTTTATGCTCCGCATGGCACCAGGCCTGATGGAAACACCGCAGAACAGCGCTGTTTCCCCTTCACTGCTGGCAGGGACAGCTATCGTTGTACCGATCCTGGTCGTAGCTATCGCTGCATTGATGTATCTCCGTCAGGGGCGGGGAGAGCAGTTTGACTATTACTTCTCTCAAGCGCAATCCGCTGCCCTGGCTGCAGAGCAATCCCCCACCATCCCCCAACAGCGGGCGAATCTGGTCCAGGCACTGGAACTGCTGGATGAAGCAGACGGTTATGGTGTCCGCAAGACTTCGGAAGACCTGCGCACCGATCTGCTGCAGGCACTGGATGGGGTCGACCTTATCAACAGGCTGGATTTCACCCCAATTATTCAGGGCGGCTTTGCACCGGGTGCAACCATCCAGGCTCTGGCAGCTACGGTTACCGATGTGTATGTGCTTGATGGAACCAATCAATCCGTCTATCGCGCCTGGTCAACCGGGCGGGCTTATGAAATGGATGGCGAATTTGACTGCCTATCAGGGAAAGCCAGTTTCCCCGGGTGGACAACAGCTGTTGATCTGGTTGTGCAGTCCTCTCCCGGCGCGCTGGGATCTGAAGGAATCGTCGCCATCGATGTCGACGGAACCCTGGTCTATTGCGCACCAGGCGCTTCTCCAGCCTCCAGTCAGCTTACAGCACCGGATCTTGGCTGGGGCCAGATCAAGGCCATTCACGTCCAATACGACAGCCTGTATGTGCTTGATCCGGAACTGAACGCTATCTGGATTTTCGATGCCGCTGGCGGACTTTTTACAGGCTCACCATCACTCTATTTCGTAGAGGAAGTTCCCGACCTGAGCACTGCAATTGACATTGCCATGGCACAGGATGAGTTATATATCCTGTTTGAGGATGGATCTATAGACCGCTGCCGGCGAACGCGTGAAACCAGTGAGGAAGAGGGAACACAGTTCCGGGTGGAATGTGTCCAGAAACTGGAATTTCAGGATGAACGGACAGGTTTCCCGCCTTCCAGTGAATTACCCAATGGTACACCCTCCTCCATGGTATACTCTCCTCCACCTGAACCATCTCTTTTCTTTCTCGATAAGGAAGAGGGCAGCATCTTTCATTACAGTATGAGGCTTGTATACCAGGGCCGTTATCTGCCGGCAGAACCCTGGCCGGATCCGGTCTCCACCTTCACACTCGGACCTCTCAATGATCTTTTTATCGCGGCCGGAGACCAGGTGTACACAGTTCCACTCCTGCAGTAACCGATTCCGATCCGGGCTGATATGGCCGGGAACAAGCCCGGGGAAACGAAATAAAAGAACGTAAGAGGAACATAGTGAGTCGTTGGGCAGGCAAATACGTCATTGGATTGACCGGTAATATCGCCACCGGAAAAAGTGTTGTGCGAAAAATGCTTGAGCACCTCGGCGCGTATGGTATTGATGCGGATGCGCTCGGGCATCGCGCAATGGCGAAAGGTGCACCCGGTTACGACCTGGTAGTGAAAAAATTCGGGGAATGGATTCTGGACCAGGACGGACATATCGACCGTGTGCTGCTGTCCAAGATCGTCTTCTCCGATACAGGCGCTCTGGCTCAACTGGAAGCAATTATCCACCCTCTGGTAACACATGCAATCGACCTGTTAATCCGCCGTTCACAGCAAAATGTTGTAGTTATAGAGGCAATAAAACTCCTCGAAGCAGATCTTGCTTCTGGTTGTGATACCGTCTGGGTGGTTAATACCCCTGTCAGGCTACAGATTCAGCGGCTGATGCACAAGCGAAATATGACAGAAGAGACGGCCAAGCAGAGAATTGCTGCTCAGCCATCACAGCAGCTGAAACTGCGTGCTGCAAAAGTTGTAATTCACAATGATGACAGCTTTGAAAATACATGGGAGCAGGTACAGGCAGCATGGCTGCAGCTTCCGCGGCCGGAAGAACCTCTTCTCCCACCGCCAAAAGCTGCACCCGGGCAGCTGGTTGTACGCCGTGGCCGCCCGCAGGATGCCGACGATATCGGCCGCTTCATTACTGCCGTTACACATGGCAAACGCAGAATGAATCGGTCTGATGTAATGGCTGCATTCGGAGAAAAAGCTTTTCTGATCCTTGAACGTGATCAGCGCATATCCGGCGTAGCTGGCTGGCAGGTGGAAAATCTGGTAACCCGTATCGATGAACTCTATTTTGACCCAGGTATCCAGCTGGATCAGGCGATACCAATCCTTATGGATGCAGTTGAAAAAGCATCGGTTGAACTGCAGAGTGAGGCGTCGCTTATGTTCCTTCCGCCCTATCTGGCACAGCATGTGGGAATCTGGCGCTTGGTCGGGTATTCTCCACAGACGATCCAGGCCCTTGGAGTACGAGCCTGGCAGGAGGCTGCTGTGGAAACCATGCCGCGCGGCGCATCGCTGTGGTTTAAACGCCTTCGGGAAGATCGTGTTCTAAAGCCAATCTAAACAGCTTTCCAGGGCAAACAGCTGCCTCAGAACGTTTCCTCTAATCCTCTTCCTCACCAAGACGGATGCGGCAGTATGAGTCGTAGCGCTCCGGTGCGATCCTCCCCTTATCGAGAGCTTCCAGAACAGCGCAACCCGGTTCGTGTATGTGCGTACAATCTGAAAAATCACAGTCCGCCACAAGATCACGCATTTCCGGGAAATATGCATCAAGTTCTTCCGGTTCAATATCCCACAGTGCAAATGCCTTCAGGCCAGGTGTATCCGCCACGTATCCACCGTTTTTCAGCGGGAACAATTCGGGCACAACCGTGGTGTGATGCCCTTTTTTGGTTTTCTCCCGCACAAGGTGTGTCCGCAGTCCAAGTCCTGGTTGAACAGCATTCAACAGTGTGCTTTTCCCCACACCGGATGGGCCCGCAAAGACTGAGAGTTTGTTGCTCAGGACCCTGCGCAGTTCTCGAACCCCCCTGCCGCTCACAGCGGAAGTATAAACAATCCTGTATCCCAGGTTGTCATAAAGGCCAAATTCTTCCCTGGCGCTGCGAGGTACTACCAGGTCAAGCTTGTTGGCACAGATCACGGCGGGGAGGTTCTCCCTCTCTGCAACAACAAGAAAACGATCCAGCATTCGGAAATTTGGATCAGGGTCTGCACAGGCCATCATAAAGACAGCCTGATCCAGATTTGCTACAAGGACCTGCTCGCTTTCCCTTCCCGGCGCTTTACGACTGAGAACACGGGTGCGATCCTCTATCTCCTCAATAACTGCCGATCCATCAGGAAAGACTTCTACCAACACCCTGTCACCAAGCGCGACGGCATCTGTTTCTTGCCGTCCCTGCAGAAAACGACCACGCAGAGTCGCTGTTACCTGCCCCCGAATGGTCTCAACGATGAAAAAGCCTGATTGTGCACGGACGATCTGACCTTTTAGAAACGTATCACTCATAGGCTATGGTTCTGGTGTGGCTTCTTCTGCACCCGGTTCCGGAGTTGGGGTTGCGGTCTTCAGCACACCAATCTGGGATTCCCACGGATAAACAGCATATGGCCGCCCAAAGAAATAGGACTCAACGACCCTGCGAAAGATAGGCGCCGCCCAATCTGACCCTTCACCCTGATACTCGAGCATGACAACAATGGCAATATCCGGGTAGTTCTCATTCTCTTCGAACGTGTAGCCTGAAAACCATGCATGTGATTCTGTCGTTTCACCAGAAGTAGCTGTGCCTGTTTTCCCGGCGATGTTCAGGTTCAATCCAAGGAAACGATTACGTGCTGTTCCATGAGCCCCGCGGATCACATCAACCATCGCCTCTTGAATCACCGCCAGATGCTCATCGGAGACTGGAAGGGTTCCCTGAGCTTCTGGAGAAAAGGCATCGATAATTTCACCTTCCACACTCTCGATCCTGTTCACCAGCTGCGGCCGGTACAATGTCCCCCCATTGCCGATTGCCGCCATGTATCGAACAACCTGCAGAGGGGTAACGGTAAGAAAACTCTGGCCGATGGCCAAATTCACTGGATCACGATCGAGCCACTCAACACCCTGCATCGCCAGCTTGAGATCGGGATCCGGCACAATCCCGGTTTGATCGCCGATCTCAATTCCTGTGGATACTCCCAAACCGAATGCCTTTGCCATATCAGAAATAGCCGCAGGCTGTCCCTGATTAAAAAGTTCCAGGCCAATATGGTAGAAGTAGGGATTACACGATCGGACCAATGCTTCCTGCAGTGTTATTTCGCCCTGGGCCGGCTTTTCTTTTTCATAAGTCCAGTCATAGAGAACCAGTCCGGGAATTTCTGTAAAGGTATTGCCGCAGTCGTAGATATCATCAGCTTCGAAATATCCGGACTCCAGGGCGGCCGCCTCTGTCACAACCTTGAAGACGGATCCGGGTGGGTATTCTCCCCCGGTAGCCCGGTTGATCAGCGGCAGGTCCGTATCGGAGAAGATTTCCTGCAGCCCTTCGTAGCTATATGGATGGTTGGTGTTAAAAAGGTTGGAATCAAAGCCTGGTGCAGAAGCAAGGGCAAGAACAGCACCGGTATCCCGTTCAAGTACGACAACGGCACCTTCGAAACCGGCGATCGCTGCCTCAACGGCTGCTTGAAGATCCCGGTCCAGGGAGCTGTACACTGCCTGAGGAGGAGTGGATTCACTATATGCAAGTGCCTCGCTGCCCTGCAGCACTCTTCCATTGGTGTCAACCAGATACAGGCTGCCGCCGGGTGAGCCCCGCAGAGTTTCCTCATACACGGCCTCCAGCCCCAGCTGGCCAACGTACTCATCTTGTTTGTATCCACTTGAGATATACTCACCCAGCTGCGCTTCCGGGATCCAATTCACATATCCTACTGCATGGGACGCAATTCCTTCATTCCAATAGTATCTGCCTGAATAGATTTTCCAATACAATCCATTAACAGCAGACAAGGTTCCCTCCACCTCCTGGAACTCAGCCAGGGAGACCTCCCCGATATGGACATACCAGTCATATTGCCGAATATCATCATATATCGCCTGGATTTCACTGTATCGGGTTCCAAAAAGGCGCGATAACCCGCTGAGCATCCGTTCTTCATTTCCATCTTCAGCGTCCACCTGATTTGGGGTCAACCAGAGTGCCACAATATCTGTTTGTACCGCAAGGGCTGAGCCATTGCGATCGTAGATATTCGCCCTTGTCGGCAGTACCATATCCATCCACAGGTTCACTTCAGGGGTAAGTTCAGGGAGAATCACGGAGTCATCCCAGGATATTTTCCAATCATCCTCAACACGCACGAGGTTCATTTCAATATCGCGGGATATTTCGCCAACGACTGCACTTACCAGCCCCACCCTGGCGCGCACATGTGCCGCTTCAGGGTTTACCAGAGAAGAGAGAATTTCAAAATGTACCTCTGCAAGATTGGCCGCTTTCCAGATAGATTCATAACGGGAGGTAAATTCTTCTTCTCCGATCAAATCTGTTGTAAGCGGACTCAACATGAGATACATGGCTTCGTAATTCTGGTCATTCCAGAAAGACAGGAACTGTTTGACCGCTGCTTCCGGATTGGGAGCAGAAATCGTCAGAATTTCAGGGGTCGGGAGTTCATTAACTACTTCGGGATCAGCTTCCCCCCCTCCAAACAAACTGCACCCAACCAGTACAAAAGCCAAAAGAAACGCTACAGATGAGGCTCTACGCAAGGCTCACCTCCAAGGATAGATGCATACACCGGACAGTGGTATTCATTATACCGCTGGCAGGCAGCAGGGATATCTGTGCTTGTTAAAATACCCAGCCGTCTCAGCTGTACTACCAGATGACATAACGGCAGGCCCATTACATTGGCAAAACACCCGTTCATTTTATCGATCTCGACAGGAGCAAAATCACGGTCCTGAATACCATAGGCTCCTGCCTTATCGAGTGGGCTGCCACTTTTGATATAACGATCGATCTCATGCTGTGCATAGCTTCGCATCGGCACATCTGTGATGCACGCACATTCAGATGCGGTCCCGCTGCAGGTATTTATCAGAGCCACTGCCGTACAGACCTGGTGAGTCTTTCCACGAAGCATATCCAGCATGGAATATGCATGGCTGGAATTCTCGGGTTTTTCCAGGATTTGTTCCTCAAAATATACAATCGTATCTGCCGCCAGAATGACAGCAGGTTCTGTCTGCCCTCTGTGTGCAGCAGCGAACTGTGCCTTCTGTGCTGCCAATCTCGAAACATACGCTCCGGCTGTCTCAGCTGAATCTCTTGTCTCGGGAATATCCGTCGGAAGGATTTCGGCCTCCCATCCTGTCAGAGAGAAAAGTTCCTTTCTTCTTGGTGATGCCGAAGCGATAACAAATTTCATGCTGATCCTATCATTACAACGATCTGAGATATCAGAATATCCATTGAAGACCTTACCTGTACTAAACCTGAAAGTGTATAAACCGCCAAGTATTGACAAAGGATTCTAACATACGCTATTCCAACTACCAACACCCGTTGGTCACCACAGAAAACGTCAATTCTTTGCTGTACCAGAAGAAGAAAACACAGGATAAACGCAGAAATTCTGGCCCCTCAGCATCTCTCAGGGGCGTTCATGGGGATCAATTCTGGTAAATGAAAGGCCTACAAACGCAAAGAAAACCGCCACAACACTGACGGCCAGCACAACACCCACACCTGGCCCTGTGCCGGAAGCCGCTGCCAGAACAGGTATGTCTGTGGGTTCCACCGTAACAGGCACAGCTGTTGTCGGGAAGCGTGTGGGTTCTTCAACTATTGGTTCAGGAGTTGGCGAAGGAGTCTCCTGCTCTTCTGCAGCGGCCTCTGTCGGCCCCGGCTCAGGTGTAATCCGGCTGGCTGCTTCGGAAGCGGTAAGAACCAGGATTTCCTGGCCGACCTGCAGCATGGAATTCTCCGTGAGATTATTCAATTCCAGGATCTTTTCTATCGGCACATCATAAACAGCAGCAATATTCCACAGAGACTGGCCGGTCCTGACAATATGAACAATGGATCCGTCTTCCTGGGGTTCTGCTGCAACAACCGGGATAACCAGCGGCGCCACGACCACCTCGCCGGTATCGGACGTCGTCGAACTGGATTCCGGAGCAGCACTGCCTGTGATATATCCTGTCAGAGCAGTGTAATAGACCATGCCCCCGGCAGAAGCCACTCCTGCCCCGATATCGATATACCGTGGAGACAGCATGGTGTCATTGTGAATCTGGGATGTCTTCCACCAGCCAACTGCATCCGAAACGGTTGCATTGATCCCGCCGTAGATAATCTCCGATACCCAGATGGTGTTCCCATCACCATATCCTACCGCGTAAGCGCGATCACTCGGTCGGGTGCCTCCCGGCCCGGTATGGGTAACACTGCCAATGGAAGCCTGATAATCACTCTGTGCCTGTGCTGCTGCCATCAGCAGGCTGTTTGTCTGATAGGCATACAGCCCATTCTGTGCCCGATAGGCATTAATTGCGGCGATAACATCTGCTGCGCCTAGAATCTCCCGATCGGGTAGTGCACCGGACGCGGGGAGGATCATGGCTGCCTGCAGCAGGACAACCGTCAAAACCATATAAAACCGCAGGATAATACGTTTTTTTCGTTTCATGGGCAAATCGATAGTACCATATCCTGGATAGATTGGGGTGAAGGATTTGCGGATCAAACCGCATCCAATCTGGAAAACCGATTGACCTTCCTGCTGCTGTCTGGTAAGATCAGTCCTTAATTCGTGCTCAGGCGTATGCCTGCAGCAATTAACAACCTTATCGAGAGAGGTGGAGGGAACGGCCCTGTGAAGCCTCGGCAACCAGATATTCGACAGGAATATCAAGGTGCCAAGTCCGTCAGATCCATGGTGGAATCTGGAAGATGAGATAATCAAGCATTAAATTCCTCTTCATCCAGTTTCTGTGAAGAGTTTTTTTCTTAAACAGGAGCCACCACGCCGCAGGACGAAGACAATTATTTTCCTGCTGCAGCCGATCCTTGTAAAAACCACGGACAAAACACCGCCGATATTACTGTCGATTCCGAAAGAACTGGCTGCCGTATCCCTTCTCTAGCCCGGCTTCTCCATAAGGAGTTCAGGAGATGGTAATGGACAGAAACATGTCAACAATATCGGTACATGGCGGTGAAAGCAAGAAAAAACCCTACAACAGCCTGACCACCCCCATGGTGCTCAGCTCAACGTTTCCCTTCGAGGATACGGCGGAAATCATCGCTTATAAAATCAACGAAGATAAACCATCCATGCAGGATCGGCTGGAGTATGGCCGCTACGGGAATCCTACAGTCCGAACAGTGGAAAAGAAACTTGCGGCCCTCGAAGGTGCTGATGGCGCTCTGCTGTTTTCCAGCGGCATGAATGCGATTACAACAACGATGCTGGCGCTTCTTTCCAGTGGCGATCACCTGATAATGATCCAGCCTGTATACAAACGGTCGCTTGAATTCACCGGATTCCTGGCTCGCTGGGGCATAGAAACAAGCTTCGTAGAAAGCAACAACTTTGAAAACCTGCGGAACGTTCTGCGTCCCAATACCCGCCTGATTTTCGCCGAGACCCCTTCCAACCCCACCCTTCGGATACTCGATCTTGAAACCCTGACAGCCACAGCCCGGGAAGCGGGTATCCTTACAATGGTCGACAGCACTTTCGCCACACCCATCAACTTGCGTCCACTTTCTTATGGTGTCGATCTGGTTGTCCACAGCGCTACAAAGTATCTCGGTGGGCATAACGATCTGCTTGCAGGTTCGGTCGCCGGCAGGCGGACTCTGCTTGTAAGTATTCAGGCTGCGCGGGATATCCTCGGCGGCGTACTGAGCCCGGCAGACGCTTACCTGCTGCTGCGGGGTATTAAAACGCTTGCTCTCCGTGTCCAGAAACAGAATCAGAACGGCCAGCAAGTAGCGGAATTCCTTGAGGAGCATCCTCTTATCAGCCGTGTTCACTACCCTGGTCTTCCTTCGCATCCGGATTATGAAATAGCCCGACGGCTGCTCACCGGCTGTGGTGGTGTGGTGAGCTTTGAAGTCGCCGGGAGCGGAAAAACTGCCAGTACGGTCATCGATAACCTGCAGCTGCCCTATATCGGCCCAACCCTTGGGGGGGTGGAAAGCATTGCTCAACAGCAGGCCATGCTGATCTCCGCAAATCCCGAGGAACGAAAAGCCTCCGGTATTCCTGACCAGCTGATCCGGTATGCATTGGGAATTGAGGATGCTGTGGATATTCTCGCAGATCTCGAGCAAGCCCTGCAAAAAGCGGCTTCACAGGAACCAGGCGAATGATTGTCCATAAATTTGGCGGCACATCTATCACAGATGCTGCGGGGTTCTTGGCTGCAGGGCAGATCATTCTGAATCAGCCGCACCCTTCCAGCGCAACCTCTGCACAGAACTGTGCTGTTGTACTTTCCGCAATCCACGGATTAACCGGAGCGCTTATCCAGGGCGGCAGACTGGCCGCGCAGGGCGACGACAGCGGCTACCGTAAGATCCGCCTGTCCCTGCTTGAGCAGCACCAGCAAATAATCGAAGAGCTGCCGCTGGCAAAAAACCAGCAGCGTATCCTGATCGGTGTGATCGAAGATAACCTGCACGAGCTCGAACGCCTGTACCGCAGTATCGCAATTCTGGGAGAACTGACCCGCCGCGCGAGAGATACTGTCGCAGCCTTCGGCCCGATACTTGCGGTGCACATTCTTTCCTCCCTGCTGCAGGAGCTCGGGCTGCGAGCCGAACCTGTTTGCACAGCGAATCTCCTAATCCTGGACAATTCATTCGGTGCAGCTGTTCCTCAAATGAAACCGACCGGAGACGCGGTTAAGGAGCACCTCGCTCCAATGATACACAGCGGGATCGTACCTATTCTGACTGCTTCCATCGGCACAACCGCCGAAGGGGTACCGGCCATGCTTGAACGAGGTGGAGGAGATACCTCAGCGGTCGCGCTGGCAGCAGCGCTGCATGCAGCAGAATGTTTCATCTGGACAGACGTGGATGGAATCCTTACAGCAGATCCGGCTTTTGTGGCGGATGCCATCCCACTGCCTGAACTCTCCTATCCGCAGGCGGCAGAACTCGCCCGATTCGGTGCCGATGTTCTTCACCCTGACACCTTACAGCCGGGCGCCCGGGCAGGCTTTCCACTGCAAATCCGCAGCAGCTTCCATCCATCCCGCTCAGGGACCAGAATCTCCAATATGCCTGCCGGGTCAGACTGCATCCTGCCGGCGATCCTGTCGATGACAGGTCTATCCATGATCGTTGTTCACGGAGAAGAGCACAACTGGTCATTGCAGATAGCTGCACGCATGCTAGACACCCTGTTTCATACCGGCGTTGAAGTGCTGATGTTTTCCCAGCCCATGTCTGCTCCGGGATTAAATCTGATTATTCGTGAGCAGGATCAGGAATTTGCGATAAAATCACTGCAGCAGACGCTGGGGCAAACAAGGCTGGCCGGCCTCACCTTCGAACACAGGCAGAAGGCAGCAATCATCACCATTGTATCAATCAATGGGTCAGGCGCAGTATCAAAAGAACGCCTGTTTTCGGAGACTTTTTCTGCCCTTGGTGAAAAGAACACACCTGTTTTTGCGATTGCACGCAGCGCAAACGGATCGAGTTTGTCATTCTGCATTCCTGAAGAAAGCTGCGGAGAGCTGGTAGCCTTCTTACACAAGAAACTGATCATGGGGTAGGGGTATGGACAGAATTCCGGTTTCAATATTAGGTGCGACAGGTATGGTGGGCCAGCGTTTCATCCAGCTGCTGGACCAGCATCCTTTGTTCCGCGTACAGTCGCTGGCAGCATCTGAACGTTCAACCGGCAAGGCATATGCAGAGGCCTGCCGCTGGCTTCTTCCATTCGAAATGCCCGAATCAGTGCGCGATCTACCACTGCTTCCGGTAGATTCGAACTTCGACTGTGATGTTGTCTTTTCTGCGCTTCCCGGTTCTGTTGCTGCTGAAACAGAAACCGGCCTGTCAGGCAGGGGGTATCGGGTCTTCTCAAATGCCTCTTCCCATCGAATGGATGAGGATGTCCCTTTGCTGGTACCGGAAGTTAATGCAGGCCACAGCGCGCTGATTCAGTTCCAGTCCTCCTTTAAGAATGGGGGCTATATTGTCACCAGCGCGAACTGCTCCACCACCATTCTGGTTCTGGCCCTAAAACCGCTTCAAAACCAGTTCGGGATCCGGAGGATGTCTGTGGTCACTATGCAGGCTGTATCGGGTGCAGGTTATCCGGGAGTGGCCAGTCTGGATATCCTGGGGAATATTGTGCCTTTTATCGAAGGGGAGGAAGAAAAACTCGAGACAGAAACAGCCAAACTGCTGGGCACACTGCAGGACGGCGCTATTCTGCCTGCTGATTTTCCGATCAGCTCCCAGTGTACCCGTGTACCTGTGGTGAATGGCCATACTGAATTTGTCTCCATCAGCTTCAAGACCATCCCTTCACAGGATGATCTTATCGCCTGCCTGCGGGACTTCCAACCACCGGATGAGATTCTTGATCTTCCCAGCTCACCGGTATATCCGATCCGGGTCTTCCAGGAGCCTGATCGCCCTCAACCGGCGCTCGATGTATCCGAAGCGAACGGCATGACCGTGTCAGTCGGCCGCATCCGCCCCTGCAGGCTTGAACAATACAAATTTCTTGTCCTCGGGCACAATACACTTCGCGGCGCAGCAGGCGGTGCTATTCACAATGCGGAACTTCTGTACGCACAGGGTTTTCTCGACTGAACAGGGAGCCAACAAATGCCTTTAATCAAACAGGGAACAGGATCCATTTTTGATCTTTGTGACGACAGGATACTCTACCGCAGCCTGAATCCACTGGACAGCAGGCTGCCCCGCTTTTCAGAACTGAAAGAACAGCTCCCGATCCTGCCTGAAAGCCATCCGCGTAAGTCAGATCCTGTCTACGGGCAGATTTGTGCAGCCTACATCCGCCGCATATTTGCGCTTGAAGGAAAACCTGAGCCTGAAAACCTGCTTTACTTTGGCGATACGCTTTTTAATGACGTTTCGGCATTTAACAATATCCGTGCCGCCGGGCCATGGAATGGGCTTGCTTTTATCGGCAGAGACAATCTCCAACAGCCACCAGGGTTATCGTTTGAAGAGTATGTTGCCTCTGCTAATCGCTGGAGTCTGCTGAATTCATTCCTGAAGCAGATACCCTTCCCTCTGGATGAACGGACGGTGCTCGTGCTGGATCTGGATAAGACGGCGTTGGGTGCACGCGGCCGCAACGACAGCCCTATAAACCAGGCTCGAGTCGAGGCTATGCAGCAAACGATCCAATCGGCTCTCAAGGGAGAACTGGACAGGGACCAGTTCCGGGTTTCATACGACACACTCAACCAGACAGAGTTCCACCCGTTTACCGGCGATAACCAGGATTATCTCGCATACCTCTGCCTGATCATTATCGGAGGCGCACTGAGACTCGAAACCCTCGTTGAGGAGATCCGCTCAGGAGGGTATAGCTCATTCCCCCAGTTTCTGAAAAGTATGCAGGAGAACCACACTGCACTTGAGGAGAAAGGCCTGGCGGAGGCCCATGATACCGTCTGGCAGGCTGTTCAGCAGGGAGATCCAACGCCTTATAAGGAATTTCGGAAAGCAGAATTCCTCGCCACCCTGGACCGGTTTACAACCAATCAGAGCCTCCCGGTCAAGAACCTGCTAGAGGAGCATATCATTCTGACTGCAGAGGTATACCAAACTGCCCGCCAGCTGCGGCAGCAGGGGGTTGTGGTTCTTGGTATCTCGGATAAACCGGATATCTCCTCCCTTCCTGATGAAGCTCAGGCAAAGGCAGGACTCCTGCCGATCCACAAGCAGCAAACGCTGATTGTAGGCGAGGATTTCAGCTGAACAGCAGCAGATACAATTAAACGCATATTTACTCAGGACAGAACAATGGGAGGCGTATGCAATTTCAGGCGGTAATTTGGGACATGGATGGTGTACTGGTAGATAGCGGAGAATTCCACTATCTTTCATGGCGAGCTACGACACGCGCCCTTGGGTTTGACTATACCCGGGAACAGTTTGATTCCGATTTTGGTATGCACAATTCCGACATCCTGAAAAGATTGGCCGGGGATGATCTGAGCGAGGATTTTATCGACCATTTCGTTCAGGAAAAGGAAGACCTCTTCCTCGAAATGGCCCATAACAGGCTGCAGCCGCTGGACGGTGTCCTGGCCGTTTTACAGAAACTGCAGGCACAGAACATACCAATGGCTGTTGCTTCTTCCTCTCCACGAAAAAATATCGATGCAGTTCTCGGTGAACTCAAAATAACTCAACTCTTCCAGGTTGTCCTCTCAGTTGGAAACCTTCCCGGGAAACCGGAACCGGATATTTTTCTTGAAGCCGCTCGCCTGCTGGACATACCGGCGGCTTCGTGCCTCGTTTTTGAAGATTCCATCGCAGGCACAGCTGCTGCAAAAAGCGCCGGGATGACCTGTATCGCCATCACAACCACGAATCCCCCTGAACGGTTACATAAAGCTGATTTGATCATCGATCGGTACGAAGACCTGCCCGACTCATTCTTTCCTTGAACAGCTGAAGCTGCTCAGTTCCACATACCGGGAAGGCTGCATACAGCCCGCACCAGGCATTTCCGGTTTTATCTCAAGCTTAACCCACCTGCCGGCAGTCAGCGGCAAGCGCGACTCGAGATAAACATTAAAGGCAACCAGATCCGCGTTGTTCCAATAAAAGAGCTGATTAAAAGCATCCCGAGTGCCTGCTGTTGTTTGTGTGCTTTCACCCTCCATCCGGGAGTGGACTTCGCGCGTGATATCCAAAAAACGCAATGAAATAACCATATCATCGGTCTTTTTGCATTATCAATACACCGCTGCACATGGATGTTTGAATAAAATCTGCATGGATCGGGTATTCTGCCAGTGCTGCAAGCATTTCATCGGCGGAAAAATAGAACTCCGCTTCATCCCACCCTGCGGATTCCCTTTTTACCTTTTCTCTCTGTTCAACATTCTGGAAAGCGATGTCACCGATTAAAATCGATCCATTGTGGGCAAGATTCCCGATCAAACCTGTCAGCAGTTGAATTTTCTCCTCATCGCAAAAATGGTGAAGGGTGTAAGAAGAAAGGATAAAATCAAATTGTTCTCCGGCGATTTTTTCCACCAGGCCATCCATCACATCAACCAGAATCAATCGCGCAGCGGGCATCTTTTCCCTCGCCTGTTCCAGCATCCCCTCGGAAAAATCGATTCCGGTAATCTCAAATCCATTCTGGTAGAGAATCTCGGTCAACAGGCCGGTCCCAATTCCGATATCAAGCACACACCGGCCTGAATCTGATTTTAGTATTTTCTGCTGAATCAAACTCAGAGTCTGGAAATATCCCGCGAAAGGATACCCCTTATCCTGGTTTGCCTGAATATCCCTGTCATAATTACCTGCCCATTGATCAAAACCAGTATTTTCCAGCATCTTTCCTCTTTCCCTCCAATCCCGGCACGCTCAATCTCAAAATACCCTTCAAGCTCCAGAGAAAGAGCGGTGGATCAACAGCTCTGGCCAGCTGGATTTTTCTACCGGCAGGATACTGTGCTCCTGTATCTTTTAATGGATCTCCTTCAGCGACAGGAAAAGTATATACCAGATTCTTTCCCGGGCAGGATAGGCGCGATCAGCTTTAGAAAATCACCGAAATTCCAGTTGACAGTCCCGCTGAAGCTCAAAAGTAACAGAATTCCTCATTCGATCATTATTCTCTTTGGAAACCGGCAGAAACGTTTATAATCGGTGCATGGATCTTTTTGATCACGCCATGCAGCAGCAGTTGAACTGCGAAGCCCCGCTGGCGGCTCGCATGCGGCCGCGCACACTTGATGAATTCGTCGGCCAGCAGCACATCGTCGGCGAAGGGCGCCTGCTGCGGCGCGCTATCCAGGCAGACCGTCTGTTCGCATCGATCATCCTGTGGGGGCCGCCAGGGACCGGTAAGACAACTCTCGCCCGTATCATCGCGAATCACACACAGTCCGATTTCCAGACACTCTCGGCAGTCCTTGCAGGCAAGGCGGAACTGCGGACTGTTATCGGTGCAGCACGGGACCGGCGCAAGATGTACCAGAAAAAGACAATCCTGTTTGTCGATGAGGTCCACCGCTGGAATAAAGCCCAGCAGGATGCGCTCCTGCCATTCGTTGAGAACGGCATCGTCACGCTGATCGGTGCCACCACCGAAAACCCGTATTTCGAAGTCATCGGCGCACTCGTTTCCCGCTCACGCGTCTTTCAACTGCAGCCGCTTCGGCAGCAGGACATCAGTCAGATTATCCAGCAGGCTCTGTTGGATTCAGAGCATGGATACGGAAGCCGGAACATCCAGCTGGATGAAGATGCACTCAACCACATTGTCAACATCAGCAACGGTGATGCCCGCAATGCACTCAATGCCGTTGAACTTGCTGTGGAAACCACTCCTCCGGTGGAAGGCGTTATCCATATAACGCTCGAAGTCGCCCAGGAATCCATCCAGCGCCGGGCTGTGTTATACGACAAAGACGGCGACTCGCACTACGACACGATTTCCGCATTCATTAAATCCATACGTGGTTCGGATCCGGATGCCGCGCTGTACTGGCTTGCAAAGATGCTGTACGCAGGGGAATCGCCGCGTTTCATCCTGCGGCGCCTGCTGATCCTTGCTTCTGAAGATATCGGTCTTGCCGATCCCATGGGGCTTGTGATTGCTGCTTCGGCGATGCAATCCTTTGAGTTTATCGGCCTGCCGGAAGGCATCTATCCGATTGTCGAAGCCACCCTGTACCTCGCCACAGCCCCGAAATCCAACACGGCATCCGCTTACTTCAAGGCTTATCAGCTTCTTGAGCAGCAGGGTGCCGTGGAAGTTCCCAAACATCTGATGGATTCCAATCGGGATGCGAAATCACTGGGTCACGGTCTCGGTTACCGCTATCCACATGATTTCGCCGGGCACCACATCCCGCAGCAGTACCTTCCGGATGCGCTCCTGGGGACCTACTTCTACCTGCCCTCAGAAGAAGGTTGTGAAAGCCAGATTAAAGAGCGTCTGGAACGCTGGCGAGCCGCCCAGCGGGAGGTTCTGAAAATCGAGGGTAAAGAGGCAGCCGAGCTCGCGACGGAAGAAATTGAAGCGCTTAAACGCAGACACCGCTGACGGAGTAGTGTCCTCCCGGAACATCCCGGATTAATTTTTGTATTGACCTGAACCAGTTCGTCTGTACAATAAGCCGGAAAGTTATCAGACAACAGGAACAAGCTTTATAGTTGCAGTGCACCAGCGTAAAACCGATGCGGAAAGAAAGGTATCCCCATCTTCTGTTATTGGTTGAAACGATCTTTTCACGGCAGTAGAACTCTCCATGCTGGTTTCATAATCTATTGAAATTTCGTTGCACAGGAGCAGCCATGAATACAAAATCTTTGATTATGCTCGGTTTCGGCAATGTTGGAAAAGTCTTCGCCCAGCTTCTGCTGAAAAAGCAGGCGGACCTGCAGAAAATGTACAACCTGGAATTGCAGGTTGTGGGAATCGGAACCGGTTCACATGGTTTCGCTTATGATCCAGCAGGGATTAATCTAACGGAAGCGCTTGAAGCTCTCGAAGCGGGAAAGTCTCTGGATACATTCTCTGCCGGCGATCCACCAGCAAATCCGCTTGAACTGCTTCATACCTGCCAGGCGGATGTGCTTATCGAGACAACTCCGGTGAATTATCAGACCGGTGAACCCGGCCTTTCCCATATTGAATCAGCCCTGAAAAAGGGTATGCACGCGGTCACGGCCAATAAAGGCCCGGTAGTTCACGGGTATCGCAGACTCACAAACCTGGCCGAACAGAAGAACTGTAAATTCTATTTCGAATCCACAGTAATGGACGGCGCACCGGTATTCGGCGTCTGCCGTGAATG
Organism: Anaerolineales bacterium; assembly: GCA_016927115.1. Classification (GTDB taxonomy): domain Bacteria; phylum Chloroflexota; class Anaerolineae; order Anaerolineales; family E44-bin32; genus JAFGNH01. The sequence continues at coordinate 55,933 of JAFGNH010000140.1, forward strand.
TTTGCCCGGCAGTCGAATCACCAGCTTCCGTGGAGTCCTAAATTCTACAACCAACCTGATATTGAATGAAATGGAAAACAACCGGTCATTCGAAGATGCAGTCCGCTACGCGCAATCCATCGGAATCGCAGAAACGGATCCCAGCGGTGATGTGGATGGCTGGGACGCGTCCATTAAAGTTGCCGCACTCGTCACTGTGCTGATGAACTCACCCCTGACCCCTGCTCAGGTGAACCGCACCGGTATCCGAGAGATCACACTTGAACAGGTTCAGCAATCTGTTCTCCAGGGAAAGCGCTGGAAGCTGCTCTGCGAAGCCCGTAAGGATGGGGACACTCTGGAAGCACTTGTCCGTCCTTTGCAGCTCACACCGGACGATCCTCTCTATCACCTGGACGGCACTTCTTCAGCAATCACCTTCCACTCCGACACACTTGGGCCGCTGACACTTCGAGAAGATGCTCCGGGGCCGGAAACAACTGCGTACGGCTTGCTTACTGATACATTAAACGCACTGGGATACTCGTTCACAGCCTTCTGATCCACTGTATACCGGGTATGGAAGGTATGCGCCGCACCTTTAAACCCGTATCCGACACTGCCGCATAGCGTTAACACAGAAGAAAACCTGAACAGCGGCGCCGGCCGCGAGGGGAATTGAGAAACATGAAAACAATTATCTGGGATATGGGTGGTGTGCTGCTGCGGACTGAAGACCAATCACTCCGGCGTACATGGGAGGAAAAACTTGGCCTGCAGCAAGGTCAGCTGCATGATCTGATTTTTGGAAATGATCTCAGCAGGCAGGCGTCCATCGGCAAGGCTTCACAGGAAGATATCTGGTTCTGGGTCCAGCAGAAGCTCTCCCTGACCGATCAGGAGATGAAAGACCTGCGCAGTGATTTTTTCAAGTATGACCTGATCGACCAGGATTTGATGGTGTATATCCGGTCTCTTAAACAGGATTACACGGTGGGGATGATAACCAACGCATGGCCCGATATCCGTTTTATGCTCACCTCTGTCTGGCATGTTGCAGACGCTTTCGAGTCTATCATCGTTTCAGCTGAGGTCGGTATCGTCAAGCCGGATGCGGCCATCTACCACATGGCACTGGAAGCATTGGATACTGCCCCTGGTGAGGCAGTCTTTATTGACGACTATATTGAGAATATCCGAGGTGCTGAGGCGGTTGGTATGAAAGGCATCCACTTCACTGACAGGGAAAAAACGATACAACAGCTGAATGCTCTGTTATTGTCGACCTGAGCCGTCACCAGAACAGCCAGAAAAATCAATTTAAAGCCGCCCTTCCAGTACACCGGTTAAAGGATCTGGCTATGGAAAAGAGCAAAGCAAAAGGGGAAAAAAATGCCCGTATTTGCTATTCTGAAGCGAAAATGGCAGAATAAACGTCTATCCAGGTGCAGCATCTACAGGGTGGAATGGATGATCTTCAGGGAGTCTGAACCTCGGTGATAAACTCGACAAGTCCATCGAATACTTCTAAACGAAAACTCGTCGTGTTTCTCTGTGCGATGACATTGGCAGAACTGTCGAGAACCATGACGGCTGTTCAGGTTCCGGTATATCTGAGGGAACTGGGAGCGGATATCGGGCAGATCGGCCTGTTTTTCACCATTTCCCTGGTTTTTCCCCTGCTGCTTCGGATTTTCGGCGGGTGGCTTTCAGACACAATCGGCAGGCTGCGGGCTCTGGTGATCGGAAGTGCTGCCGGAGCTATCACCTATGCGGTGTACGCTTACGCTCCCAGCTGGCAAATAGCACTTCCGGGACCGGCGTTTCTTGCCTGTGCCACGGCTCTGATTTACCCCTCATATAAAGCCTATGTCGCTGACCTGACCAATGACACCAACCGTGGCCGGTTTTTTGGCATCACTGACAGTGTGATCCGCTTTGCCTGGGTTGTAGGCCCACCGCTGGGCGGCGCGATCGGCCAGATGCTGGGGTATCGCACGATGTTTCTGGCAGCCTTCGGGTCTTTTGCTATTGCAACGCTGCTCTTCCTCAGCCTCACGCGGAAAAGCAGCCTGCCTGTGCCCACTTCCATGATCAACTGGCCTTCACTGAAAACCTCTTTCCTCGAAATGGGCACGTTGATCCTGGCCGGCGGTTTGGTCACCTGGATCCTGATCGTGGATGGGATCCGGGATATTGCATTTAAATTATCTTTTGATCTGATGCCGGTCTATCTGTCTGATATCGCTGGAATTAGCAAAACCGATATAGGCATTCTCGACGGCCTCTTTGGCCTCGCTATTGTGCTGAGCACCTTCCCCGCAGGGATCCTGGTAGATAAAATCTCCGAGCGCTTCGGCGTTATGCTTGGATTGATATTCATGATCCTTTCGCGGCTTGTCTTCGCATTCTCAAACGCCTTCGGTGGTTTCGCCCTGTCATGGATCCTTCTGGGTATAGGTGGAGGGCTGCTGGACCCGGCAGGAAGTTCCCTGATCGCCCGCGGTGTTCCCCGTCATTTGCGCGGAATCGCCTACGGCCTTGTGGCAACCAGTCTTGGAATCTTCTCACTGCCGGCCCCCTGGATCGGCAGCCGGATCTGGGAAGCTGTGGATCCGCGCGCACCGTTCCTGCTTACCGTCTTTCTCGGTTTGCTCGCAATCGTTCCCGCATGGAAAAAGCTGGTGATCCCCGGAAAACAGGCGGTACCCCCGCCATCTGCCACCCCCACTTCCTGATACCCCCTCATACACCCCTTTGCTCCCGCACCGGGTAAAAATATTGAGAGTCAGCAGGATTCAGAAAAGCCGGTTGTTCTCTCAAACCGGGACCGCTGCAAAATGGATTTCTTGAGCAGACATTCCTCAGACTTCGGCGAGATCACTCCCTGGCTGTTCCCCCCCGGGTTTTCGGACAGGGAGTTTTTCTGAGGATGGGCTGCAGCAGCGGTTTGCTGTTCCTGTTCCTGTGACTCTCACTCCATACTTTACGGTGTTGTGCTCTCCAAGTCAACTACCTCTTCAGTGGAACTATTCACGGTCAGTCTGTGGAGTCAGTTGTGTTCCTGCATTTTTATACAGAGTCTTGGAATCCGTTCTCAAGGAAACTGTCTGGTTGTACCGGTCCGGAGATCCAGCTGCATGCTGATCCTATTAAACAGATAATCAGAGTTGACGATTTACCTTCAAGCGGGCATACTTTGGCCATAACCATGCGTACACTTATGAACTCTCTGCAGGACGAAGATACTGGCAGGCTCCATATCATTGCCGAACTCTGGGGATTTGAACTCCCCCATGGCTCGATGCGGGAACTGCTGCCGATTGTCACAGCCCGGATGACCGATCCTGAGATCGCTGTTGAAATGATCCAGAGCCTGCCGGAAACCGAGCTGCAAATCCTGCAGCAGATCCAGGCAAACAACAACCGGATCGCCGTGGCCGAGTTAAAACGAAAATTCGGAGAGATTCGTCATCTCGGGCCAGGAAAGAGAGATCGTGAAAAACCGTGGAGAAATCCCATCTCACCCCTTGAATCACTGTGGTATCGCGGCTGGATTTCTACAGCATTCGACCACACTCAGACAGGCCTGCAGGAGTTCTTTTATATACCGAATGAGCTCTGCCATGTCCTTCCGCACCAGGAGTACGTTGAAGATATCATTATGGGTACACCTCTTGAACCACCGGAGTCCACTTTCCCCGGCTCAACCTATCTGCTCGAAGACTGCACAACCCTCCTTGCCGATATTCGACGCCAGACGGAAAAAGACATCCCTGATTACCTGAGCAGCAGCCTGCCAGACAGGTATCTCATCAAACCGAAATCCAAACCTTTCCTGATCCACGTGCTCACCGAGCTGGAAATTCTGTCCCAACCCGGTTTAACACCCGACCCGCAAGCACTGCGGGCCTGGTTTGAAACATCCCTGCCCGAACAATGGATGCGCTGCGTCCACTGCTGGCGCGACTCGAGTATCTGGAATGACCTTGCCCTTGTGCCGACCCTGACCTGCCCGCAAAACAACTGGCCTAATGACCCTCTTCTGGGCCGATCCCGTATTCTTCGTTTTCTTGAACCTATTCCTGAAAACACCTGGTGGGATCTGGACACGTTTCTTAATGCCGTTAAAGACGAACGGCCGGCCTTCCAGCGCCCTGCCGGCGACTTTGATTCCTGGTATCTGCAATCCAGTGCCAACGGAACGTTTCTGAGTGGTTTTGAAGCATGGGATGCGGTTGAAGGTAGCCTGATCCGTACGCTGCTGCGCGGGCCTCTCTACTGGCTTGGGCTGGTGGATCTCAGCATCTCTGTGGAAGGCAGCTGGATAACCGGCTTTCGCAAAACCTCCCGTTTTAACCAGCTCTTTTCAATGGAGACTGCCTGGATCTTTATCCCCTCAGCCGCTCCGGTTTTTTCAACCAGCGGAGAAATCCTTGTTCCACTCCATGCTGACCCGACTCTCAGGTATCAGATCGCTCGTGCTTCCGTATGGTCCGGATATGATGGCAAACATCACCGCTACTACCTCACACCACAGTCCCTGCAGCGGTCTGCCGGGCAGGGGCTGTCTGCAGTTCAGCTTCTTGCCTTCCTGAAGAACAATGGAGCCGCTCCACCACCATACTTGGAGTCTGCGGTAAAAAACTGGGAGCAGAAGGGGAACCAGGCAGATGTACAACGGGTATATCTGCTGCAGGTAGCTGATGCAGCCACATTATTAAAACTGAAGCAGGATCGAAACACTGCAGCTTTCCTCGGGAAACAGTTAAACGAAACCAGCATTCTTATCCGGAAACTGGATCTCAAAAAGCTGTATAATGCGGCACTCAGATCAGGTATTCTCCTGAATATCCCGACAGAGGATCAGGCCGCTGAGGTATGACTCTTCTGCAGTCTGTTTCAGGTTATTTTATTTAAGCTGATGAGGATCCACACCGTGCGCTGCAAATGCCCCTTGGATGGCACCCTCCAACTCCTCAAAAGTTACAGGTTTGAATACAAATCCATCTGCCCCCAGGCTCATTGCTTCATCCACCTGCACATCCGTTGACTCTGCTGACAGCATAACCACCGGGATGTGTTTATAATCTGAACGACGCCGCAGGAATTCAAGGAAATCAATCCCGGTCACTTCCGGCATCATGATATCCAGCAGGATTAAATCAGGAACAGCGCCTTCCAGCAGATGCTTCGCTGCACTCCGGGCATTATTGTGAAAGTGTACCGAGTACCCCATCATGGTCAGCATCAGCTTGACAGCTTGCTGCATATCCAGGTCATCTTCAACCACCCAGACTGAGTTCATAGATCTCTCCGACGAAAAATTATAGATGGCTCTTTATGGTTTTCGCAAGTGCCGTGCTGATACCTTCCACGGCGGCAATTTCTGCCTCATTCGCCATTAAAATATACTGCAGACTCCCGAATGTTTTCAGCAAAGCTTTTTTCCGCTTCGGGCCAATACCTGGAATTTCATCCAGTTTTGATTTCGCAGCTTGTTTACTTCTTCGGGAGCGATGATGGTTAATCGCAAAACGATGGGCCTCGTCACGGATTCGCTGTACCAGGAACAATGCCTGGGATTGTCTTGGCAGGATCACAGGATCAGGTTTACCGGGAAGAAAAAGCTCCTCGTGCTGCTTTGCCAGTCCGGCAAGCGGAATTCTGTTATCCAGCTCATAATCCTTCAACACTTCGAGCGCACTGCTGAGCTGGCCTTTCCCGCCATCAACAATCAGTAAATCCGGCAGAAGCCCAAACCCCTTATCCAATTTTCCTCCCGGGCTGGATGCTTTCTCCACAGCCAGCTTCCAGCGGTTGAACCTGCGCTGGAGGACCTCAGCCATACTGGCAAAATCATCCTGCCCCTGGACACTCTTGATGGAAAAGTGGCGGTATGCTGCCTTATTTGCTACGCCGCGTTCGAAAACGACCATCGATCCCGCTGCAGCGGTTCCCTGCAAATTGGAAATATCATAACACTCGATACGCAAAGGCGGTTCCGGCAAATTCAGCGCCTGCTGAAGTTCTGCCAGAGCTGTGACATGCTTTTGGTGATCTGCTTCCCATCTCACCTTTAAGGAAGTCAGGGTTTCAGCTGCATTCTCGGCAGCCATGGCCACCAATTCCTTTTTCACACCGCGGCGCGGCACTCTGATCTCAACGCGGCCCCCTCTTTCCTGCCCCAGCCAGGCTTCGACAATCTTCCCTTCCTCAATATCCACCGGAAGCAGCAGCCGCTGGGGGATCGATGCAGCCTGTGTGTAAAACTGTTTTACAAAAGCCTCCATCAACTCCTGATCTTCAGCCGCTTGTGCTCCCTCAAGAATGAAATATTCACGCCCAATCAACTTGCCGGAGCGGATGAAGAATACCTGCACGCAGGCTGAATCCTGATCCCGGGCAAAGGCAATTACATCGGAATCAATTCGCTCATGCGAAATCACCCGGCGGCTTTCAACCACCACCTCAATCGCAGCCAGTTGATCCCGCAGCACAGCCGCCTTTTCATACTCGAGGACCTCCGAAGCTTTTTTCATTTCTGCTGTTAACCGCCCCACAATGGGATCTGAATCCCCCTGCAGAAAGCGGCATAAATCCTTGATCATCGCCCGGTACTGCTGCTGGTTCACCCGCCCGATACACGGTGCAAGGCACAGCTTGATATCATAATAAAGACATGCCCGGTGATCCTCACCAGTTATCACACGATCACAGGTACGGTAGGGAAAGATTTTTCGCAGCGCATCAAGTGTCTGGTGCACCGCCCACGCACTGGTGTACGGGCCAAAATACCTGCTGCCATCCTTGACCATCCGGCGAGTGACCGTAACTTTCGGAAAAGGATCCGCCCATTGAATTCTGATATATGGATACCGTTTGTCATCCTTCAGGCGAACATTGTAGCGCGGCCGGTAGCGTTTGATAAGGTTCATTTCCAGGATTAACGCTTCTAGTTCGGTGCTGACTACAATCCATTCCAGATCCTCAATATTCGATACCAACTCCGTCACCCTGGCAGAATGTTTGGCGGAGGGTTGGAAATAGGAGCGAACCCGGCTGCGAAGATTGATGGCTTTTCCGACGTAGATAACCTCCCCCGCGTCGTTCTTCATCAGATAACAACCTGGCTTTGCCGGTAGCCCAAACAGTTGGACTTTGATCGCTTCTGAAATCGCCATGCCCCGATTGTATCACAGCCGGATTCTCCCTTGTTTGATGCTATAATGCCTGCATGCGAAAATATCTGATGCTCCTTCTCCTTGCCTTCGGACTGGCTCTTTCCGGCTGCGACAGGCTTATGAATTTTCTCCAGACACCTACACCGACTCCCGGTGTTCAAACCACGGATTCACCTGCTCAGCCTGTCCAGAGCACACCCACACCTCGCTCACCGGATGAACTGATCATCTGGATAGACCCAATATTTGCTTCCGATACGGAAACCCCTGGCGGCCAGCTTCTCCAGGAACGGATTGCTGCCTTCGAGGAACTGCACCCCGGGATCACTGTCAATATGCGTATAAAAACTCGCAGCGGCCCCTCCGGATTGCTGGAAACACTCTCGAATATTGGCACAGCTGCTCCCAACCTCAACCCTGATCTGATTACCCTGAATCCAGAACTGCTGCACATGGCCTATATTCGCGGTCTCATCTACAGTATGGATGGAATCTACGAAGCACCCTCTGGTCCCGATTGGTACAGCTTTGCCGTGGATTCAGCCTGGATTGAAAATTCGTTCCTGTCCTTGCCCTTCGGCGCAGAAGCACAGGCTTTCGTCTACCGCCGGGACCGCTATACGACTATTCCTAATGGGTGGTCTGAAATTCTGAATGGGGCAGCCCCTTTACTTTTCCCATCCGCAGACCCGGAGGCTGTATTCACCATTGCTATGTATCAGGCGGCTGGAGGACAGCTCAGGGCTGAAGAGAATGCACTTCAGATTGATCGAACAACCCTGACCGACATCCTCTCCCTCTACTCAAGCGCTCGCTCGGCCGGCCTGCTGCCCACATCGGTATTGGAAATGGTTTCAAGCACAGAAACCTGGACAGCTTTCCACGAGGGTAGAGCCGGGATTGCACTTGCGCCATATACTGCTTTTTCCCACGAGTACAACCCGGAAACCGAAGCAATGATCCCCATCCCCGTCAACAGTACCACCAGCCTTACGATAGCTGAAACCTGGGGTTGGGCTGTAGCGACCGAAGACAGCACCAGGCAGCCCCTGGTAATGGAACTGCTGGGTTGGCTTTCGGCTCCGGAATTTGTCGGTCCGTGGACCGAAGCAGTGGGGCTGCTGCCGGTCTCGCGCCCGGTACTGGAAAATTGGGCGGACACCAGCGACATCTCTCTCGCAAACCTTCTAATTCCCTCTATCCGCGCTATTCCAGAACTGGAATTTCTCGAGACTGTCGGGCCAATCCTGCAGCCTGCAGTCCAATCTGTGGTGGAAGGTTCAAAACCGGCCGATCTCGCCGCTCAGGATGCTGCTCTGGAAATCAACACTCACTGACCCTGGCTCTCTCATGATTGAGACACAATTTCTCCGCAGGGAATCACCTTAACTCTACTTCACTTTACCTTTCCCTCACCTGTAACCCAACCTTCCGGTTGGCAGAGCAGAAAAGGCTTATAACCGGCAAGCTTGCCGGCAGCCCGGTGTTCCTGGGAGCAGAAACGTGCGTACAGGAAGAAAAGAGGCGTACACATGAAGAGAAGGCGTTTTCAGGAATCCCCTGATCTGCGTTCGGGAATACCTTTGTCTATAACAATTCCGCACCGATTGAGAAACAGGAATTGCAGCAAGATCAGAACCTTGTTGGAAAGAGTTCTCCCGGCCTGGAATACGGTATTGGTGATTGTATACCCAGCACCAGGTACGCTATACTGAGAGTACGGGGTCAGAAACCGCACGGAATGACTGAAGCGATTGTTTCCGGATTCAAACCCGGAACCACCGAGGAGTGTACATGCCGCTGGAAAACAGCCCTGATTTTGAATCAGAAGACCTGCAGCCTGACAGCTCAGCAATGACAGACGACAAACCGGCCGGGAGTGAAATACTCCGGAAGCGGGTTGTTCATGGCGCCCTGCTGATTCTTATCCTGGGTCTGTCCGTGCTGCTCCTGATTCGTTCAGGATTGACGCAGGAAGAAGTTGGCGGCATTGACGGCTGTATACAGACAGATACCGGGCTGCCGGTGCAGGCTGAAGTTCAAATTAATGGTGTTTCCAAACAGACCTATTCCGATGGTTGTTTCTTTTTCGCTGACGTACTGCCTGGAAAGCATACGATGTACATACAGATCCCGGGGAGATCGGAATGGACCATACCTGTACAGGTCCTGTCCGGACAGGCTGCAGCGCTGGGCACCCTGACAGCACCATGATGGAGAATAAAATGGCCTTGAACCCCCGGTCACCCCGTTCTCAACGGGCACAGGGTTTTATTGAGTATGCGCTGCTGCTGGTCCTGGTTGCACTGGCAGCTGCTGTCGGGCTCTCTGTGCTGGGGGTTGATGTGAGAGATGTACTGTCCGGGATCCTGGGTGAAAAAACACCACCTGATGTAGTAGATGTGGTAGAGGAAGAAGCTCCGTTTCTGCGAATCAAGGATGATTTCTTGGCCCGTATTGAATCCTTTTATGAAGAAAACAACCGCTGGCCGCGCAGTTGGGGGAGACATAAGTTTACCGACATCGGGCTCGATCCGGCGGATTGGAAGCGCAACGTAGAAGGCATTCGCTGGAATCCCGTCGGGGATACACTCGGCTTGTCCAATGCACACGGTGATTCTATTCAGATTTATGTAGATGATCTTGAGGGGAATACCCTGCACCTGTATGATGGCTGGAACATCTGGTGCCCTGTCAGGGATTCTTATTGTTATTACCACACTGTCGCGCCAGAAAATAAAATAAACCTGGACACCCTGCAGATAGTCGAACGGTGAAACCATCCCACCGCAGCTGGTTGCACACCTCAGGCGAGGATACGCTCGCTGGTGCCTCTCCTTCCTGAGCATCCAGAGGCCAGCTGCCCCTGTCAGGAGGTGCAGACTCCCGCGAGAGCGGATCACACTGGCTAAAACCCCCCGGCTCTTTCGTACAGCTCTCCCTGCTGCTGTTCAAGACCCCGACACCCTTAAGACAGGCCGGCTCAAATCGATCCGGGGACCGGCAGGACAGCACCTTTTTTACTGGTGAGGCAGGCCGGACCAACACACGGTATGGGATCTGCAGGCCGTACCTGCCAGTACATGCTTACAGATTTCCCGGCCCCGGCCCCGGCCCCCGGCAGGTTGCTACGGACTGCTGAAAAATCCGGTGACGATCGCTGCTGCTTCGGAAAGAAGCCTGTCGGGAACGGAGATGGTCACATTGACCTTCCCGGAGAACAAACCGGAGCTGCGTACAGCCGGGCTGCGAGCGGGAATGCCAGCCTGGCGCAGTTCCTCAACAAGGTCGAACACCGCAGCAGGGGAGACCTTTTTTAACCGGGGTAGTTCCGACCAAGGCTCGTCCGGGTCAAACGGTGGTTCCGGCGTGGTGGCAGCCATCCGGATCCCCCCATCGCTTTGCCCCTCATCGTTTGTAATGCCAAATTCGAATGGATCCATGCTGATACCCTCCCAAGGGTTTTCCCTGTTAAAGCTGTCTGTATTCCGGAGTCCTGTTATAAACAGGAACCTCCTGATTCCAGATTTACTGGATCATTTCCCGGAAGTCCTGCGCTCCAA
>JAFGNH010000141.1 GCA_016927115.1 Anaerolineales bacterium
ATCCTGCGTGAAGGATTCCCCACATACGGCGGGCTTGCAGGGCGTGACCTGGATGCCATCGCTGTTGGGCTTTATGAAGGCCTCGATGAGGCTTACCTGAAGTACCGGATTGAACAAACCGCCTATCTCGGCGACAGGCTGCTGGAGATCGGCATTCCAATTGTTGAGCCGACTGGCGGGCATGCCGTGTATGTGGATGCCGGCCGTTTCCTGCCGCATATCCCCCGCGCCGAGTTCCCGGGCCAGGCCCTGTCTGTCGCCCTGTATCTGGAAGGGGGAATCCGCACGGTAGAGCTCGGCTCTGTGGTGTTTGCCCACAAGGATCCGATCAGCGGCGAGATGATTTATCCCGCACTGGAACTCGTGCGCCTGGCAATCCCGCGGCGAACATACACCCAGGCTCATTTTGACTATATTGTGAATGTTTTCGAGCAGATTCTGACCGTACGCGAAAATCTTACAGGCTTTCGTTTTACCTATGCGCCTGAACTGCTGCGACATTTTACCGCTCAATTTGAACCAGTGGCCTGAACAGCCTGCGGTTAAACCAAAACAGGTTGTGCCGATGATCAGGCACAGCCTGTTTTCTTAAACAATACCGGACTTTTCAGGAGTGGTTTATGCGATTTTGCTGATTATCTCGTGATTGATATCTTTCAAACCGTCGTTCAGTCTCGCCAGATTCTGAATTGTGCCGTCCATTGTATCTGCCAGGATTCCTGCGCCGGCGCGGATATATGTGCCCTCCACAGAAAGATAAGCCGCCTGCACAGCAAACGAAGCACCAAGGCTTAATTTGTAAGCACAGGATTCCTTGGCACCATCACACAGAATTCCGGCCAAAGTACCGATCACTGTCTGCATGGCGTGTATCATATCTTCAAAGGATCCATCCAGCAGAAACACCAGACCAGCCGCTACAGCAGGTGAGGATGCCGCAGTGCAGCCGCATATATTGCCCAATCTTGTCATCCGGCTCTTGATATAGACGGTCACTGCTGCACTGTAAGCCAGAGCACGCGCCGTTTTTTCCCTCGGGCTCCCGATCTGCTCAGCGGCTGCCAGGATACCCAGAAAACTTGTGATTCCCTGGTTCCCGCTGCCGGCCAATGCCATGATCGGCAGCCTGATCCCCGCCATCCGGGCTTCGCCAGCGGTACCTGTTAAAAGCTGTACCCAATCCGCCACGCCGCTGCCGGCTGTCCGGGCAGCATTCCCTCTGTTGAGTGCGCCCGCTAACGGAAGGCCATCTTCGAGCGCCTGTAAGGCGGAAACCCGGTTTATCCCTGCACTGTCAAGCAGGAATTCCAGCTCAGAATCCGGAATCAGTGCCGTTGTCTGTAAAAGATCCTCTATACAGGTATCTGCAAAAGGATCCTGTGATGAATCCGGTTTTATCCAGTCTCCTGATTCCAGAATCATTCCATCCCTGCTCACCTCCACCAGATTACTGTAGTCTCCCTGGATAATAGCGCAGGCTTGCGAGCCATCGGCAGTCAGGTCTGCCCGCACAAACAGGTTTTCTTCCATGGGCTCCCAGCGGACCGAAACTCGCCCCTCTTTCAGAAGCTGGTTTGCCTGCACAAGACTTTCGCTATCGAGTGCTTCCAGAATCGCAAGCCCATCCTCCACACGGTCCAGAACGGCACCTATAGCTGCAGCAATGGGTATTCCGCGCTGGCCTGTACCGGGTACGCCCACAGCAGCGGCGTTTTTATAAAGATTAGGGCTCACCAGTATCTGAACGTCTTCAGGATCACACCCCAGTGCCCGGCGTGCAGCAGCAGCCGCCAGGCTGATCGTTCCCGGATCGGTGCATCCTATTGTCCGATCGATTTCCTGTTCCAGAATCAACCGAAGTGTCGTTGGATCCAATGGTTCCACCTTCCTGTACTATTTAAGAGATACCTGTAAAAAGAATGTCTATATTGTATCCAGTTCAAAGGTTATTCTGAAAGGAGACTTCTCATACAGGGTGCAGACAAAGGTACTTACCCTTGTCGAGGATTTTCCGACTCTTATTCATTATTCAGCGCAAGCAGGCTGTCAAAAAACCTGAAAAACTGTCAGTTCGCCCAGGTGTGAACCGAAGCCGTGTCTGCACACCTGCTGGACCTGCACGGCTGTCGGGGGAGGCCTTTGATTCTGCCCTTTTTTGTAGTGTCCGTTTTTGTGTACTTGACTGTGCCTCTTTGAATCCGCTATAATTCAGGAAACCGGTTGCGCAACCGGTTTCCGGCTGATATCTCTGGAGGAGCTTATGCCCCCGAAACGTGTAACCATGAGCGATGTGGCCCAACGCGCCGGCGTCTCCAAATCCACTGTCTCACATGTCCTCAACCAGACACGCTTTGTCGCCCCGGATACCAAACAACGCGTGGCACAGGCGATCATCGAACTGGACTTCCGGCCCAGCAGGATCGCCCGCAGCCTTGCCGTCCACCACTCCAATACCGTCGGGCTGCTTATCTCCGATATCGCCAATCCCTTCTACCCGGAAGTGATCAAAGGCGTCGAAGAAGTTGCCCTGGCGAATGCTTACAACGTCTTTCTCGCCAACGTCGGGTATGACCTGGAACGCATTGTCAGCAGCATTCACTCCATGATCGACCACCGAGTCGACGGTGCCATCTGCATGTCCACCCGCTTTTCACCCGAACTCGTTGAAGAACTGGCCCGGTCTCAGCTGCCTGCTGTGTTCCTGGACTGGCACGACCCATCCCGGCCTTCATCCACAGGTTTCTTCTCCTCCCTGCAATTTGATTTTGCCCGGGGTGTTACCGAGGCCGTACAACACCTTATCAACCTGGGACACCGCCGTTTTGCCCACATCAGCGGCCCGCCTGATGTATGGACCGCCCGCTGCCGCCAGGAAACTTTCCTTACTGCACTGGGCCAGTTTGGCATCCCGCAGCAGGATGTCCTGGTGATCGAAGGAAACCTGCAGATCGAGGGTGGAAGGGCAGCGCTGACCCGGATCCTGCAGGCTTCACCACGCCCTACAGCTATCTTCGCCGCCAATGACCTCATGGCGCTCGGGTTCCTCTGGGAAGCTCGCAGCCAGGGGCTGCGGATCCCTGAAGATTTCTCCCTGCTGGGGCTAGACAACATCCCGCTGGCCTCACAGATCACACCGGGGCTCAGCACAATCGCTCTTCCCATTCACCAGATAGGCCGGCAAGCAATGGAAACACTGCTTGCTATGATCAACAACCAACCTCCCACCACAACAGATCCTTCCGAACCAGCCCTTATCCCCACAGAACTGATCTTGCGAGAATCCACTGCTCCCCCGCCGGAAAGGAAAGACAATGAAATTTAATGCCGAACATCATCCCCACCGGCGCTTCAACCCGCTGACCGGCGATTGGGTGCTGGTTTCGCCCCACCGGGCTAGAAGACCGTGGCAGGGCCAGGTGGAAAAAGCCCCCACCGAAACACGTCCGGCTTATGATCCCGGATGCTATTTATGCCCCGGTAATGAACGCGCCGGTGGAATTTCCAATCCCGATTACAGCGAGACCTTTGTATTCACCAACGACTTCCAGGCGCTGCTTCCCGAGCAGGTTGAAGCTGTACAGCCAGGCAATCCCCTGCTGCAACTTGAGCCTGTACACGGCACCTGCCGGGTGATCTGTTTTTCCCCGCGCCACAATCTCACCCTGCAGGAGATGGATCCGCCAGACATCCGCACAGTAATCGACCTCTGGGCTGATCAGACCAGGGAACTCGGCAGGGAATATACCTGGGTCCAGGTTTTTCAAAACCAGGGAGCGATGATGGGCGCCTCCAATCCACATCCACACGGACAGATCTGGGCCGGCAGTGCGCTTCCTGATGTTCCCTCCAGGGAGGAAACAAACCAGAGAGCCTACTTCCAGAAGGAAGGAACCTCGCTGCTGATCGCCTATGCCGACCTGGAAGCAGAGTGCGGGGAGCGGGTAGTTTTACAGAATGAGGACTGGCTGGTGGTGGTTCCCTTCTGGGCGGTATGGCCTTTTGAAACCCTGCTGCTGCCGCGCCGTCCCATCCAGCGTCTTCCGGATGTGCGGGATTCCGAGCGCAGCTCACTGGCTGCTATCCTCAAGCGGCTTCTGATCCGATACGATAATCTGTTCGAAACACCGTTCCCTTATTCAATGGGCTGGCACGGAGCGCCTTTTCTGCAGCAGAACCAGGATCACTGGCAGCTGCATGCACATTTCTTCCCGCCGCTGCTGCGCTCTGCATCAGTTCGAAAATTTCTCGTTGGATATGAAATGCTGGCGGAAGCGCAGCGTGATCTCACTCCTGAGCAGGCTGCCCGCAGGCTGCAGGATCTGCCGGACACACACTACAGGCAGGTGGAAAATGGATAAATCCTCCTCCGTCTCAGAACGAATTCGGAAAGTTTTCCAGGACACCTATAATGCAAAACCGGAAATCATCGTCCGAGCCCCGGGCCGGGTGAACCTGATCGGGGAACACACTGACTACAACGATGGCTTTGTCCTGCCGATGGCAATTAATCGTGCCATATACTTCGCAGCCCGCCCGCGCGCTGACCGGCAGGTGAGACTGCACTTCAGCGATTTCAACACCACGGAAATATTCAATCCTGAAACTCTCGAAAAAGGTCCTTCCGCGCCTGTTGAATACATCAAGGGTGTTGCCTCCCAGTTCGAATTCGAAAAAATAGAAATCCCCGGCCTGGATGGTGTTTTCGCCGGTGATATCCCGATCAGTGCCGGGCTGTCTTCCTCGGCTGCACTCGAATTGGCTGCAGCGCGGGTTTTCTGTGCCCTGGCTGATATTCCCTGGGAGCCGGTGAGGATGGCAAAACTTGCCCAGCGGGCCGAAAACGAATGGGTCGGCATGAACTGCGGCATTATGGATCAACTCATCTCTGCCATCGGCGAGAAGGATAAAGCCCTGCTGATCGACTGCCGCTCGCTGCAGACCACCCAGACAACACTTCCCGGGAATGTGACTGTCTTCGTGATGGATACAGGCACACGCCGCAGCGGGCATGGGCTGGTGGATTCGGCTTACAGTGAACGAAGGGCACAGTGTGAGGAAGCGGCCCGTGTCCTGAAGGTCCCTGCACTGCGAGACTGCAGTCTCGATTATTTGGAGGCGAACAGGGATCTGCTCGATCCACTGGTCTACCGCCGGGCCCGCCACGTGGTCACTGAGAACCAGCGCACACTCGAGGCTCAACGCGTGCTGGCAGCGGGGGATCCGGCAGCAATGGGTAAACTGATGAATGAGAGCCACGCCAGTCTCCAGTATGATTTTGAAGTCTCCACACCAGCACTGGATACCATGGCTGACCTTGCCCGTTCCTTTCCCGGCTGCTATGGAGCCCGGATGACCGGAGGTGGATTCGGCGGATGTGCTGTGGCAATCGTCCAATCCGAGGATGCTGCTGAATTTCAACAACAAGTTGCTTTGGAATACGAAAACCAGCTGCAGATAAAACCTCAATTGTATGCCTGTCGGGCTTCTGAAGGTGTTTCTCTGATACCGTCCTGACTGGCCTGTAATCGGCAAGGTTTATCACAACCTCTCTTACATAGAAAAATGTCCCTGGTCCACCGGCAATTGTCCTGTCCCGCGGGCTGACACTATCTCTGGTAAGGCAGTGTGTTCCCGCCTTTCTTGTAAACCAGGACCAGGGTACCGCCGGTATGATACTGCCGTACTGCTGCCGGCTGTGCAGAAATTGAGGATAATAATTGCAGGAACTGGCACACTGCCGCGACAGGGGGTTTTTCCATGAGGTATGCAGGCTCTCCTTTGAGAGTATCCAGGGGGAAAGAGGTGCAGATTCATTCCGGGCGCATACGGGAATACCATCAGCCAAAAAAGCCTGTGGTATCAAATTCACTGCTTCTTCTCATCCTGGTAATTGAAGCGCTGTTTATCGGTGTTCTGTATCTTGCCTTTTCAAAAGAAACACTCACAGGAAACCTTATCCAAACACTGAAATCAGGTGTATTTTTCCAACCCGCACAACAAACTCCTCCAGCCTCAATCTCAGCGGATCCTCTTCCTGTGCTCCTGGGAGTTTACCCCTCCGATGCCCTGCAGGTCACATACTGGGAGCTGGAGAACATGGATTTATGGCTGAACGAAGAAGGCGTACAGGCCAGAATTTCCCTCGCAGGCACCTATATGGATATCGAATTCCATAACCCCGAATACAACGTACCCGCTGAACTGAATGCGGCCTGGAACGCAGGATACACGCCTTTTGTCAATCTCACTGCTTACCAGCACACCGCTGCAGAGGTGGCCGGTGATCCGGCTGTGGAAAAAAGCATTCGAGCCTGGGCTGCGGCCTATGCAGAATGGTCAGCCCAGGGCCAGCGGAGAGCCTTCATTGCTCCCCTGCAGGAAATGAACGGCGGCTGGGTTCGCTATGGAATGGATCCGGAGAATTTTAAAAAATCCTTTCTGAAAATCCAGCAGATCTTCCGGGAAGAAGGCGTCGCGGAAGATGCTGTGAGCTGGGTGTTCTCCCCCAATGGATGGAGTGAGGAAGGGCACGAATTCGAGCGCTACTACCCCGGCGACGCTTATGTGGATATAGTCGGGTTCAGCACTGTGAATTTCGGTACATGCCCGGACTATATCGGGAACTGGGATACATACGACCTTGTAATCCGGCCATACCTGGAACGGATGCAGAAGATGGCGCCGGGAAAGCCGATCTTCCTTACCCAGCTGGCGACGGTCAATGTGGGAGAAAACGGCCCGGATGATGACCTGAAAGACGAATGGCTGATGGATACTTATACCCAACTGGCAGCGTTTCCAGGTGTGCGCGCCGTGCTGTACTTCAACCGCCTCAAATCAGAAGGCTCGATCACCAACTGCCGCCCGGTGGACTGGCGAATTTTTGACGCCTACGCGGAGGTGGCCTTCGACGGTTTCCTTGAAGCCGTACGTTCCCCCCGCTTTCAATATTGGTCACCCGACAGCGCTGGAATGACTGAGGTCGCCTTTGCGGCAGAAACTCCCGGCAGTTTTCTGGATGCCTGGCCGGCAGAACCATTTTCCGGCAAGGAGGATCCGGTCTATTTAGAGTGGATCGAGATCCTTGCTGATCTCCGGATCGCGCCGGGATGTTCCGCTGAAGAGTATTCGATATTGGGAACAACAATCACAAACCACTACTTCTGCCCGCAGGCTGTAGTCACCCGGGCCGATTTTGCCCACTTTCTTGTGCTTGCCTTACATGGGCCGCAGGTAAACCTTCCAGCTGCAGCAAACCGGTTCACGGACCTGCCTCCTGATCACTGGGTTTCTCCCTGGGTAGAACAGCTGGCGCAGGACGGCCTCCAGCTCGAATGCAGCCCCGGACTGTTCTGCCCGGATTTGCCTGTCACCAGAGCTGAGATGGCCGCGCTGCTTGCGGATGCTTTCTTCCTCCCTGAAAGTAATAACCCGGGGCCCGCCAGCGGGCTCTTTTATGATCTTCCCGCAAACCATCCCCTGGCCAGCCGTGTCGAACAGATGGTGCAGCTCGCAAAAACCGGGGGCTGCAGTGAGACTGAGTACTGCCCGGACAAGGAGATCACGCGTGCAGAGCTGGCTTTTGCTCTTGTGAGTACCTTTGAGCTGTACCAGCCTGAAAGACTCTCATGGTACCAGGCTGAACTGCGGCTCGTCCACGAGTAGAAGCACGTGAAAACCGGGGGAAAAGTAAAGGCCACCCGTCAATCGGGAGATTCTTATTCCTGTGTTCCGCTCTTTACCCGCTTTAACGTTATGCAGCCGGCGGTCAGTTAGATGTTTTCCGGCGGATAATTCCAATTAGCCGGCGGTTAGTTGGATGTTTACCGGCGGTTAATTCATCATTAAACTGTATGTACCTGTCTTTTTATACATCATCCCCTTACTTCTATTATGATCAATGCTCCTTCATGTCCGATTTTTAGTTATTTTTGATTGTGCACCATACTTTCAATATTTTCGTCAGTTTCTGATCGGGTTTGATCTTGAAACCA
>JAFGNH010000142.1 GCA_016927115.1 Anaerolineales bacterium
AACTTCCAGGTACCTGCGCGCGCTTTCAACATCAAAGGGATTATATTAAGAAAAGTTCAAGCCATCAAGCCTTCAAGCGAATAATAAGGTAAAATGCGTGTGTTATGAACGAGTCTTCAACGGCCAAAATGCAGGTCAATCAACTGGATTTTTACTACGATACCTTCCATGCCCTGAAGGGCATTAACATGGAAATACGCGATCGGGAGGTCACCGCATTGATCGGGCCTTCCGGATGCGGCAAATCCACCTTCCTGCGCTGCCTGAACCGTATGAATGACACCATTCCTGGAACACGGCTGGAAGGGCAGCTCCTGATGGACGGCGAGGATATCTATTCGGAAGCGTTCGATCAGGTTGAACTGCGCCGCCGCGTCGGGATGGTTTTCCAGAAACCAAACCCGTTCCCACAGTCACTATTTGACAATGTTGCATTTGGCTCACGGGTGCTGCGTCTGGATAAGAACCAGCTGGCATTGCGTGAGCGGGTGGAGCGCTCACTCCGGCAGGCTTCATTGTGGAATGAGGTGAAGGACCTGCTGGATGAAAACGCAATGAACCTCTCCCTTGGTGAACAGCAGCGGCTGTGCATTGCCCGCACACTGGCTGTTGAACCCGATGTGATCCTTATGGATGAGCCTTGTTCGGCACTCGACCCGGTCGCAACATTAAAAATCGAAGACCTGATGCGCGATCTCACCGAGCGCTATACGATTGTGATCGTGACCCATAATATGCAGCAGGCTGCCCGCGTTTCCGACCGTACCGGTTTGTTCTGGTTGGGCGAACTGGTTGAATTCGGCGATACTCCGCAGATCTTTACCCGTCCGAAGCAGCAGCGAACGGAAGACTACATTACCGGGCGTTTGGGGTAGAATCCTTTTTTCTTACTTCAGAATAGAAAATCGGAAAATGGCTGCAGAACCCGGTTCCTGTCTGGGGGTTTCTGAACCCCCTGCAGATCGAAGGTTTCTCCGCCTGCGAGAGAGTCGGATTGTGCAGCAGCTTTGCTGCCGCCGATTAGATCCTCTCCTGCTGGCGACAGGTCTCTCCCGCCTCTTCTCCGTAACATCAGCTGCAACAGGGTGTTATGAATAGTACCGGCCGGGGAGACGTCGTGACTCATATCCGGATAGTTTTCTTTCCTGATTGGATTGGCTGCATGGCAGAGGAAATTCGTTATCCCCGAAAAATCCTGATACGCACCTTTCTGCGAACGGCAGGCCGTGCCCTGGTGCGGCTGCTGACAAGACCGAAACTCAGCGGCATGGATCATTTCCCCGAAGACGGCCCCGTGATACTGGTAGGCAACCACACCGGTGCACTGGAAGTGGTTTACATGACTCTTTTCTCTCCCCGACAGGTGGAATATATCGGGGGCATGGATATTCCGCATGAACCGTTTATCGCAGTTTTTATAAAACTCTATGGCCTTATCCCGGTTCTTCGCGGCCGGACCAGCCGTACCTCTGTCAAAACAGCCGTTGATGTCCTCGCGCAAGGGGCATTCCTGGGTGTCTTCCCCGAGGGGGGTATCTGGGAACCCGCTATTCGTGATGCCCGTACGGGCGTCGCCTGGCTTAGCTATCACGCGCAGGCTCCGGTGCTGCCCATCGGGTTTGCCTCCACTCAGGGGGGCTTGCATAAAGTGATGCGCCTTCAAAGGCCTGAAGTGGAGATGAATGTCGGTCAGCTGATTCCGCCGGTTACGATCCCCGCGGGGAAACCACGCAAGCAGCATTTCCAGGATGCAGCGAATGCCATCATGGATGCGGTCTGGGCCCTGGTTCCCGACTCGGCGAAGCAGGCTGAGAAACAAATCCTGGACGAGCGTTTTGAGTTCCGTGTTGACGCTTTCAATCCTGATGGAAGCTGCATCGACATCCCCCGGGGGTTTAAGATCGGCCAGGGCCCGGCGCTGAGCAAGTTCCTGCACCGGCCCACGCTTTTTAACAACCTCCGCGACAACCTCAGCCTTCCGGTCCATGCGTTACAACATCTCCATGATTCGCCTTCCGAGGACGACCTGCTTAAAGCTACCGGAGCAATCCTGTCGTACCTGGAAGACGATAATCCCTACTACTTTACCTATCGCTATGGTCAGCAGGAAGGCAGTGCCATGCAGCAGGGTGTGCAGGAGCTGCACAACCTTGTGCTATGGGCGGCCGATAAAAAAATTCGCCTGAAACTGGCTCCCATCCGCCGCTATCGAACTCCTGACTCTCCGGACGATGTAGTCCTCGATCGTTCGGAAGAAATTAAAAAATGGTGACATACTCCATGCAAACACAGACCCCTCTGCAGACGTCCCGTTCCCTCCGCTGGTACGACTACTTCACAATCAATTTCAACTGGTTTGCCCTTACAACCCGCGGCCAGACCCTGACGCCGATCGTGATCCCGCTGCTTGTGCAGCAGTTCGTCGGTGAAAGCGTCAAGGGCGCCTACCTCGGGCAGATCCGCCTATGGGCGCTGATGGCAGCATTGCTGATGCAGGCATTGATGGGTATGCTTTCGGACCGAAGCCGGTCACGCTGGGGCCGCCGCCGGCCTTTTATCGTGACAGGCATCCTGTTGGAACTTGTCGTGCTGGTATTGATCGGATTATCAGCCGGGCTGGACGGGATGACAGGTTACTGGGTTCTGTTCGGTTTGTATTTCCTTTCGATGCTGGCTTCCAACATCTCGCATGCTGCCACCCAGCCTCTGATTGCAGATCTGGTACCGAAGGATAAGCGGGGTATGTATTCAGGAATCAAGGCTGTGCTTGAACTTCCGCTCCCTTTGATCTTTGTCTCATTTGTTGTGTCAAGAATGATTACGCAGGGGAACCTCTGGGGTGCCCTGCTTTCGGTGATGGGGGTTCTGCTGGTATCGCTGCTGGTATCGCTGGGTATACCGGAAAGAAAGCCGGATTTCGAGCCCGATCCCTTTGACTGGCAGCCGGTGCTGCGCCTGCTGGGCATGACTGCCATGTTCACAGCGATTATTCTTGGAAGCAGCTGGGTGGTCAACGTGGTTATCAGGCAAACGGTGGACCTGGCAGGCGGGAGCATCCTGTGGCTGGTGGGGGCGGCTGGTCTGGCAGGCATGTCGGTAGCGATCGTGCTGGGTGTATGGTCCAGCCTGCGGATCAGTCTCGGTGAAGAAGCGAAGGCCAACAGCAGCTTTACGTTCTGGGTCATTAACCGGCTTGCTTTCCTGGTGGGCGCAAACAACCTTGCGGGATTTATGGTTTATTTCCTGCAGGAAAAATTCGTGGAATTTCAAGGGGAGAAAGCAGCAGGACCGGCTTCGATGATCATCATGTTTGTCGGGATTCTGATCCTGTTGACTGCGCTGCCCAGCGGCTGGCTGGCGGACCGGATTGGAAAACGCAAGCTCCTGGTCATCAGCGGGGCTCTGGCGGCTGCCGGCACCCTCGTGGTTATCATGGCTCCCTCGCTGGGAGTGATTTACGTCGGCGCGTGTATGGTTGGTGCCGGGGTCGGCTTTTTCTACCCCGCCAGCTGGGCGCTGGGGACGGAGATTGTACCGCCTGAGCGAGCGGGAAAGTTCCTCGGCATATCCAACCTTGCGGGCGCAGGTGCGGGCGCAGTGGGCGCCTATATCGGCGGCACCATTGCGGACAGCAACAGCTATGTGCTGCTGATGTCGATCTACGGCTTCGTGTTCGTGCTTTCAATCCTGATGGTGAGGTGGATAAAGGTGGGGGAGGGGTAG
>JAFGNH010000143.1 GCA_016927115.1 Anaerolineales bacterium
GTGAGCCACAGAGACGCAGCATCGGGGGCTTTAAAGCGGAAACCGATATCGAGATCCAAAAAAAATCACCCGACAGTGATCACCAGCCCAAAAATAACCCCCAGTGTGTTGTTCCGTATTCCGGCTATACTGTTCATCGATTATCCCTTTTCAAGAGTACGGCTGCTGCCTGACAATTGAATTCGGCGGCTGTCGAAGGCGGTATGCTGGGATGAGGGGTCAGGCATCGCTGTTTGCAGTCTGCAAGAATGCTATAGCGCTTTTTACCTTTTTCATTGGTTTGTCAGTTCACGACCGAATCAGATTGCAGGCGCACTCCGCTTCTCATTTTCAGGCACGGATCCTTTGAGCGGGGTGCAGATCTATGGACTCCGATAATTCAACCATTTTGAGAATGAACAGGTTCGTGAACCTTGTTTTTATCAAGCACCACAATAGAGTCGTGGATATGAATGCCAGAGCAGTCCTTGCTGATTACAGCTTGCTTCAATCCCATTGCATGGTACCAGTGGTGCATATCGTCCACCAGATCCATTATAAATGCGAAGAAATTTGTCATGGCACGATATCCGCCGCCGAACCTTTTCCAGTAGGCGGTATGAAGATCTTCTATCATATATATTCCGCCATACTTTAAAAGCGGGAACAGATATTTTAAGGTAACAGGAAAATGGGCCATATGATGACTGCCATCGTCCAAAACTATATCTACACCACCCATCTCCTTAACTACCGACTCCAGGAAAAGCCCGTCAGTTTGTGAGCCTATTCTTACTTGCCCGGCCAGACCATTAAATTTTTCACACTTGGGGTTGATGTCAATACCGAAAATGATGGCCTCGTCGCCAAAGTATTTCCTCCACATCTGCAGGCTGCCACCTTGACCAACGCCAATTTCAAGGAATCTTATCTTTCGCCCTCGAAAAGATGAGAAATAACGATCATACAGCGGAATATAGTGGTGCCACTTGTGAACTACATACTCTTTATTGCTGGCGAAAAACTCTAGTAACTCGCTGTTATGCCCAAATTTTTCCTGGATGTCCCCCTTAACATCAGAACTTCCATCAACGTCGAACTTAAATTTGCTGATATTTTCGTGGTCATGCCGGCTTCTATAACGCTCAAGAATGATATTTGGAACCAATCGTTCCAGAATTGCTTTTAATTTCATCCATAGCTCCCTGTTCAATAGACAGCCCTAATCGTGTTGTATGTCGCGAGGCCTGACAGTCTTGCGTTGAGAGGCCGGGCAAGACTTCCAACATCTTCAAGTGACCCTGCTACCCCGGTCCCATCCAGCGGGGGTTGGGAAGCAGCTTACGGCGTGTACAGATTACTCTCTAACCCGGTTTCCCCAACTTCTTACTTCTCTCGCCCCTCTTGTATCGCCTGCTGACCAAACACTACTATCACTACTTGTATCAAAGACCACACTGCGGGGCCAAACAGCTGGGACTCATACCCGGGCGGCGTCGCAACCAGCATATATCCAATGTGAACCACTGATAGAATCAGCGTGACTACCCCCAATACCACCGCCGCCAGGAAAGCCCATCTCTTCTCCAGTGCACATACTGGAATCAGCGTTAGGGCAAGCAATGTCGCTATGGTATGACGATGTCCTCCCAATGTGAGCCACAGAGACGCAGCATCGGGGGCTTCAAAGCGGAAACCGGTATCGAGGCCCATAAAAATCCACCCGACACTGACCACCAGCCCAGTAATAACTCCCAGCGTGTTTTTCCGTATTCCGGCCATATTGTTCATCGATTATCCTTTTTCAAGAGTACGGCTGCTGCCTGGCGGAAGAACTTGCATGCAGCTGAATAGGCCTGAAATGATTATAGAATCGGAACTTATAAAAGGATAAGAGGATAAAAATCCGTGCGACGGAATGGTGGAACGGGGGGGTATACGGCTCTCTCTTGTTCGGCGATTATTGTCATCTATCCGGGATTATGACTTTTTTTCCTGGGTAAAAACCTTCCAGTCTTTTTGACGTAATTGATATATTCATCCCCAAATTTGTCAATAAGCGCAGCTTCTTCTCGAGGAATTCTGAAAATAATTACTATGGCTGTGAGGATAAATGGAAGTAGAAAGTACCAACTGGCAGATATCAACCCAAGGCCAATCCCAACTGTAATCAAGGCTGTGTACATGGGATGGCGCAGGTATTGATAAGGACCATTAGTGTTCAATGTATGTTCGTTGCTGATATGAACCGTAGATGAGTAATTCCTCCCCAGGGTTAGCTGGGTATAAAACTCAAGGGCCATTCCGGCTAACGATAGCGACATGCCAGACCATTGCGCCCAGGTTGGCAGGGGTAAATGAGTCCAGGCCATCAATGTGGGTTTCACAATGAATATGAAGCTCCCGAAAACCCACAATTGTGCGAGTAAGAACAAGCTTACAACAATTATTAGCTTCCTTTTATTTGCTTTGATGTTGGTTGCTTCACCAGAGATACGCATAGCTCTGGCTTGAAAATAACCGCGTTCAATTAAAAAGAGAAGATAGAATCCGCTAAATAAAAAATGTAGAAGTTGGCTATTAGGAAGCATCATGCTGAATTTCCTGGATCATCCAATAATTTGATTTGGAATTATGCTACAAAAAGGTTTGCGTTAGCGGCGGGGCGGGTAAGCAAGGCTGCTTGATATTATGGCACGAATTTTAGACAAGGATGCTAATTTTCGCTCACGTATAGTCCAGTCCGAGTATACACAGGGTTGGGCAGTAATTCTCACCCCCCTGTTACACTGTTTTCTTTCCATACCTCACTTCACGTCAACACCTGGCTGACGAAAAAAGAGATCATTGCATTCATTAAAATAACCGGGTAATAATACTTCCCGATTCTTTTCGGTTTCTGCTCCTTATTTTCCATCACAACAAAATCAAGCCAACTTGTTGTATATTTGTTCGTTTTACTTCTGTAGACAAAATGCACAATAAGCATCAGGAAGAAGAATGAAACTAGGAAAAGGATCAATGCGGTCAATCCATAAAGGAAATAGTACCCTGCCAAAAACCCCAAAAGAATGAATACCTTGAGAACCTTAAACCACAGTGGTTGTAACGTGTGCGATTTCAGGAAACTCAAATCATACTTAATCTCGTCAATCAGGTTTGTCATTTTTTCCTCCCTGGTGCCGGATCCACTGTAATGTGGGTCAGGCTGAGCATCAGTCTGGTAATGACTGCCTTCCGATAAAGCCGTCTGATCCACTGATCAGACAAACAACAATTACCAGGATCGCAAGTGCCGGCAGGGTGAGATACAGATCACTGATAACATCCGGGGAAATTGCATTCCCGTAAGTTAATGTCAGATTGCTGGCACCATGATACAAAGCAGCCAATAACACACTTCCTTTTGTTCCATTATGAATGCAAGTGTATATAAATGTATATCCGGTGGAAGCAAGAACATAACCCGGAACAGGTAAGCCAAATTGCGGCGTTCCAGGTATCCAGAATGTTGGCAGATGCCAGAGTCCCCATAGCAAACCGAGAATCAGGCTGGACCAGACTGGTCCGTATCGGGTTTGGAGTCCTGGCATTGCGTATCCTCGCCACCCCATTTCTTCACCTAAAGACGACAACACGAGGAAGAATAGAATTAACACAAGGCCTGGCAGCTGCTCGGGGATCCTTCGAATCCAATCAGTGAATTGGATTGACGCCGCTGCATTACCAAGGAGCCTGTGTGTCAGGATTGCCAGTACCTCCAAGAGTATGGGAGCAAAGAGTGCTATCAAATACCATTTCAGATTAACTCGCCAAATAAAGAGCCTGGAAATTAATGAGGTAACACCAGCCCTGCCTTCAGTTGCAGCGGATATGACAAATGCCGATAGGGCGGGTGCGAAGAAGCTCACTCCTGCAAAAGTATCTTTTCCAGAAACGAGATAATAGGCCATAGGTACCCAGGCCAATACATATGCAAAGATAAAGAAGAACACAAGAGGGTATCGTTTCAATGTATCTCCAATTTTCAGATTCATACAATCAAAACGTGAAAAAAATGTACAGCCAAGTGGGCTTTTTCGACCGGCGCCGTTTCCGGTTTTTAGTAATTATAGAATAATTAACAGGCAAGAGAAGGCGCCCCCGGATACCAGACATGCCCGGCGGTCTGGTGGAAATGGGGACAGGTGGATTCAAACTCATATAACTTCCCACTTCCATTTCGTCAGGAAAATGAACTAATCCGTTGGGATTCCCCAGATATAGACCTGGTGGTCATAGCATCCGGCGGCGAGCAGTTTCCCGTCAGGTGAAAATGCTATTGACATCAACTGATCTCCATGAGGAAGGGAACGCAGCCGTTCCCCACTTTCAACATCCCACAGCACAACGGCATGTTCATTACCTCCCGCTGAAGCCAGGATTGTTCCATCGGGAGAAAATGCCAGACTATACAACCCGTCTTGAAGTCTCAGCGTTTTAACAACTTCCCCCGAAGTAACATCCCAGAATCGGATTGTAGGAATGGTACCCCCTGATGCCAGGATACTTCCATCAGGTGAAAAAGCCACATCGTGGATGCCGCTTTCGTTACCATATTCCAGTGTTTTGGCAATTTGCCCCTTTTCAACATCCCACAATCTCACTGTACCGTTAAGACCACCCGCAGCCAGGAGCTTACCATCGGGAGAAAATTCAATGTTGAAGGCATGGTTATCAGACTGAATTTCAAAGGTTCTCAATACTTCTCCACTCGCAACATCCCACAACTGGATGGCTTGATTAAGAAGAGCGATAGCGAGTAAAGACCCATCGGGAGAGAAAGATACTTGAGCAGGCATTTGATTCCCCCGCTCGAGCACATGTACTTCCTGCATGTTTTCTATGTTCCATATTGCTTCCCCCGATGCCAATAAGTTTGTTTTTGGCGCAAAAGTTATGTCCCTCATGTCTATGTTTGTCATCAGGAAGGTGTGTACCTCTTTCATACTCCTGAGATCCCACAACTTGATAGTCATATCCTCACTGGATGAGGCGACCAGAACACTATCTGGAGAGAATGCTACACGCATCACTCTCCCGTTATGTCCACACAGAGTATCCAGGAGAACTATCTGATCAACCGTGCTGCTGGAAATTGTTCCTTGAACAGAGACCGCTGGTGAGGTTGGGGAAGCGGTTATGTCAGGAGATGGATCAGGAATAATATCAAATGCTCCGCTGCAGCTGCTGAGGAAACCAAGTGTTAAAAGGGCGGTAAGGATTTGAGAAAGAATTTTTCCCATCTTCAATCAATCCTTTCCAGATAAGAGAACTTTAGCTAACGGAAAAGCTGTGCCGTAACCGGGCAGGCTTTTACTGATTATAGAACCGGAACCAATAATGGGAAAAGAGGATAATAACCCATACGCCGGAGGCGGTCGGGTGGAGCGCGGGTCAGGTCGCTGTCAGGATTTCCTTTTAGATCATTCCTTGAGGCTTATTTTTGGTTTACAGGCCGTTCGTTATCCCGGCAGTACTGTCAAATTGTTTTTTTATCAGGTGTTTTTCATCATGGCAGGAAAAGGCGCATTTTCCCTCAGGTTTCCATTAATCCAGATCAAGACTCCACACAAATTTTTTCTCTGGAGTCATAGAAAATGAAATCTCAATATTGTTTATTCCGGGCCAGAGCTCGCTTACAATCCGGTCTTTTTTTGCAGCGTTATGGTTTGAAACAACATCCAGAGCCGTATTAAGTGCAATTTTCGCAGCGGTGTTCAGCTGATCCAACTGATTGGGTTGAAGTTGAAACCCTTTTGTTCTTACTGTTATATTCTTGTTAAGGCTTGCTTGATGAATCTTGTGAGAACCACTCTGTACAGATTGGATCGTCTCATTAATACACGAAATAAAAGCTGCACCCAAAGCGATTTCAGTTTCCTTTTTTGACATATTTTTCCTCCATCAACGTTATAGTAAGTGCTTGTGTATATTTCCTCACATCGACAATTAATTTCCCGGCTTTTTTACAGCCACCTGACGGAAAAGCTCGCCTGGCACCAGGTGTTTCAGGAATTGATTATAGGACTGAAACCGATAAGGGAAAAATTAAAGCTGGTTGCCATTAAAAACCGGCAGTCAGGTGGAGCGCGGATCAGGTTTCTATTTATTTAAATCAAGACCCCACAACAGTCATTTCTGGAGTCATAGAAAATGAAAACCCAATACCGTTTTTCTGGGCCAGAGCACGCTTACAATTCGGTCTTTTTTGCATCATTGGAGTTTGAAACAACATCCAGAGTATCATTTAGTGCAGTTTTCGCATCGGTGCCGGATTAAACGCGCTTGTCAGCCAGCCATTTGAATAAGTATCTGCTGAAACCCTGTTCTTATTATTGGATCCATAGCGAGTCACATATATCTCCTACTTTTTCCAGATCGTTAATTAACAAACCAGATTCAATATCTTTTCCGTCAATACTTTGATGCCCTCTGGAGTAAAGTACACATTTACATCCAATCTCCCGGGCTACTTCATAGTCATGGAGTGTATCTCCAACAAACAGCAGATTTGAGGGTTGTGTTTTTGTATTATGTATCCAGGTTGTGGCTATATCTATTTTTGTTTTTGCAAAAATATCGCCTATTCCCAGGACATTTTCAAAGTATTGTTCGATTTTATGTGAATATACTTGTTGGCACAGATTGTCTCGTTTTGAAGCAGATAAAATTACCTGGCGAAAACCTTTATTCTGCAAGAAAGGAAGTATGGTATTGACACCCTTATTTAACGCGCAGTGCAAACTTTTCGGCTGATACAGTTCCATAAACTCTTTCGCTAATTGAGTGAAAGGCGTTTTTGAAAAATCAAAGCCAATTTTTTGATAGTATTCTTCTACCGGGAAGCAAAACTTGGATTGATACTCGCTAATATCCGCTATCGGGGCAACATTATATTTTTTCAAGAGCAGATTCATGCTTTTGAAACACAAATCCACATCATCAAACAATGTGCCATTCCAATCCCAAATGACATATTTCATAAATTATTTTCGACTCCTTTTTCTCTTCAATAAATGGATTTTCTGATACCTGCGGACAGGTTAAAGGATAAGCTCACCCGCAGCCGGGCTTTCTATTCCCGTTCCCCATCCCCGGTCATCCGTCTTAACCGATTGTCGGGTGGAGCACGGGTTAGCCTGCTCATTTCTCATTATTGATCATTTCTTGCAGAAACTCTCTGGCTTGTGCTCTCCAGCGGGGGTTTGTATCCAGCTCTGCCGTGTGCAAAAAATCGGCCCTGGCTTTTTCCATTTTGCCTAGTTTTTGATAAATTACCCCTCGCTGTAGATAGGCATAGCCATAATCCGCTTTTATTTCAATGGCTTTGTTCAGGGTAAGCAGCGCCTGCTCAAATTCTCCCATCTGACTGAAAGCCAGAGCCTTATGGAGGTACACATTGTGTCCAGGATGAAGCTCTATCGCCTTAGTGAAATCTGCTGCCGCTGCCACTTTATCACCCAACATGGCATTGGCCCTGCCGCGGAGATCATAGAGCAGATATCGCTGCGGTTGGATCTCAGCTGCTCTGGAGAGATCTGGAATGGCCTGGTGATAATCACCTTTTTCAAAATAACATCTTCCGCGCCGTTCATAGCTCCGAAAATCATTTTCGTTAAGCTTGATGGCTCTGGTGTAAGCTTTTACAGCTTCCAACCATTTCTTTTACTTCCGGTATTTATCGCCATCCATGAGATAATCTTCAGCAGATTTTCCTGGCATAATCCCACACTTATTTTCTCATCTTTATTCAAAACCATCACGATAATGTCTCATAAAGTGGTGTAAAAAGAATTGCAGAAATAGTCATCCCGTGCTTCCATAAGTTTGTCAGAAACAAAGGAGGCA
>JAFGNH010000017.1 GCA_016927115.1 Anaerolineales bacterium
GTGCAAGGACCCTCTGATTGGTATGGCACCGTGTGGTGCAAGTTGTGCTAAGCCGGGAGCAGCCCTCCGGGGATGATGTAGTACAGCCGGATTGGAATGTTATGGCTTAAGTCAGAAGAGTATCAATGATCTGCTTCATGTTTTCGCGGTACGAATCTACAGCTTTCCGGCCTTCCGGTGTAAGGCCAATCAATGTCCGTGGTATACGATCTACAAATTTCTTCTCGATGTGAATATAGCCGCCTTCTTCCAGCCTGGTGAGGTGTGTGGAAAGATTCCCTCTTGTTAATTGAGTCTGCTGAAGCAGGAAGGTGAAATCAGCAGCTTCTACAACCGACAGCAGGGCGAGGATCATCAGCCGAGCAGGTGTGTGGACCAATCGATCGATGTCCGCAATAGCAGCGAGATTTTCAGCCAGGTGTTCAGTCCCGGTCATGTGTCTCCTTGTCCGTATCGTTCGGGATGGGGTAATTTTGCAGGAAGCGGAACAGCAGGAAAGAACCAGCTATAAGGATCAAAGCGCCGTTAAGCATAACTGCGGTTGGTTCTGAAAAACCGAAGGAAGGCACTCCGCCGGTAATCAGAATGGTGAGGCTGGCATAGCCGAGAAAGCGTATGCTTTTTGTCCAGGCTGCTGCCGTGCACAACATCCCGGCGAATAACAGAGACAGGAACATCATCGGATTGGATTGGAGCAGACTGTTCGGGCTCTGGTTTTTGGCAGAGAGGATCCGGATAAGAATAAGAATCGCGGCAAGCACGAAGATACCGATGGCTAATGCCAGTGACAGCAGGGTGGTTCGTTTTTTCTCAGAGTGGAACTGGGCATAACCGATTCGGGGAAGAGAAAGCATGTTTTTCAGGGGAAAGTACAGCAGCAAAGGCAGCCAGCTCAACACGATATACGCGGGGCTTTCCGTGGTCATATCCAGTCCAAACCCCAGGAGTACACCTCCGACAGTGAGATCAAGGATGCCATCGCTGTGATATCTCAGGTGGATCTGTTTTTCAAGTTTCCTGAAAACCGATTTGTTCATGGAGATCTCCTGATAATTTTGGAAGAGACTGGTTTGAAATACAAACTAGTTTTAGTAACAGTATAGAGGAGTTACAGTTTCATGTCAATATGTCTCATGTTAAGAATGTTCGTCTTTCATCCGCGGTGTGAAAATCTGTCTGTGTGAATAACATCCAGCCAGAGCAAGGAAGGGTAGTACCTTTGTCCCTGAAGTTTGTCGGGATTGCAGAATGTGCGCTATACTACGGTTATGTAGTGTTGGTTTGACTTCCGGGGGGGAAGGACAACCGGTCACCAGCAGATCGCTTCGGATCCGACCATATGTGCAATCTGCGTTTTATGCAAAACCTGGTGGCGAGAGTAGTTGTTCCTGGATGATCAGAGCGGAGTGTGGCAGTAGATCAGCCTGGACAGCGGGGGAGGACATCTCAGCGGGTAAATCCCGGAGGTTTTGCTGCATGGACAAATCCAAGGGTGGGCAAAAAAGCGTACATCAACCCAAAAAACCAAGCCAGAAAATCGTTCCAGGGTTTCTGAAAGCTGTACAGGGTTTGATTCGATGGCTGGTCATCATTCTGGTCGTGTTTGTAATCCTTTCAGGCACCAGCCAGCTGGCGCTGATGAGTGAGTTGAGAGTGCAGCCGGGCAATTCACAAACAAATCTTGATGTTGATTATCAAATCTGGGAGTTTTTATCCCTTGGATCAATAAAGCCGGAAATAGTCCAGGACATTGAAAAAGATCAGCGTCTGTTGAATCCTTCCGGCTTCAATATTCTTTACCAGGCTGTTCCAAACGAACGATTTCTAAGCACCCGTACACCGACGGCAGATCCTCTGAATCCTTATAGCACCCCTCAGACTCCAGCAGTGACACCGGGTGAGACGCAGTTTCCGGGCACAACGGCCACCGGTTCTGCCACTCCAACTGCAACACGAGCGTATCCTGCGGGCGTCAGCCCATTCTGGTTCTACAACACAAGCACACCGGACCATTACATGATGTATCCATCGCGGCCGGAAGGAACAATGATGTCGACATCCGCATCGGTATCCTTCCACACCAGTTCCTTCGAGGCAGGCGGGGCGTTGGAAGCGGGTTTGTCACAGGTCCAGATTCGGGCAACCAATTCCGGACTGGGTGCGAGCTCGATTTCGGCTGTGATAACGGCAGGCGGAGTAACGATCGGGACAGGTTCAACGGAAGTACCCGGCCTGACTCTGAGCCCGACCCTGATTTTAATCAACGCGCAGACAAGTTCCGCTGCACTAGCCAACGGGGAGAAAATCAGAATTACGTTGAACTTCGCAAGTACAGTGAGGGTCTTCTGGGATGGAAGTTACAATGACTCCAGGGTGCTGCTCCCGGAGATCACCGGTTTTGACTCCGATTCGACGCCGACTGCAACGTGGACTGCAACTGCCACCGACAGCGGCACAGCGCCGAGCTGCAGCCTGCTTACCGAAGTTAATCATTATACGGATGACAAGGTGTTCTATGTTGTTCTCCGTAATAACAATGATGTCTATCCAACATTGACACGCTCGGTACTGTACTGGCCGGATCATGGGTACGATTTCCATTTTGTTAAGTTTTATTTCCCATATTACGATTACTTCGGCACAGTGTATCTGAATCAGTATCAATATACCTCGCCGGTCGACAGCGGCCAGGTAAATGTCCCCTGGCCGGAAGATGTTCGGCCACAGGCGACGTGGGGGGCACGCTTTGTCCTTGATGATACAACCACCATTTCAGGAGACTTCGCGGCTGACCTGACATATACCTTCCCGAACGGACTTGTCTGTACACTTCGTGTTGGTGATGAGATCACGGTTCCAACGGCCACGCCACAGCCTACTCAGACACCGAGTCGTACTCCCTCTCCCACGCGTACCAGCACATCCGGTTCGGTACCTACTGCGACCAGCACAACGGCTTCCGCTCCCACTGCGACAGCGACAAATACCCAGGTTTCCGCACCGACACCGGATTGCAGCCTTATCCGTGAGATCTCGCATTACCATGATGATAAGGTGTTCTACGTTACACTGCGGGATGATAACGGCATGTATCCCAATCTTGTCCGGTCGATTACCTACTGGCCGGACAGCGGTTATGATTTTCATTTTGTGAAGA
The DNA here is from genome assembly GCA_016927115.1 of Anaerolineales bacterium. GTDB lineage: Bacteria > Chloroflexota > Anaerolineae > Anaerolineales > E44-bin32 > JAFGNH01. The sequence continues at coordinate 3,158 of JAFGNH010000017.1, forward strand.
ATTACTTCCCATACTATGATTATCATGGCGATGTCTACTACTATGAGAATCACTACACCTCTCCAGTAGACAGTGGGGCAGTGAATGTAACCTGGCCCACTGATTCCCGGCCCTCGCTGGAATGGGCGGCACGGTTTGTACTCGATGATGCCACCACCATCAGCGGTGATTTTTCAGCTAAACTCACCTTCAGCTTTCCTTCCTGGGGAACCTGTACGATTACAGTGGGTGATTAGCTGCTGCAGATTCTGCTGCTGGTGGTAAATACCTGATCCATGGCGACAGATCAGCAAAGGATAATTCTTGAAAACAGAGCAGCAAGGCACACGGCGCAGGACAGCAGGCTGGATTGCGGCGATTCTGATGACCACCATCACCGCGTTCTGGACATACTGGAGCTTTGGTGAAATGTATCACGAAGGCTGGTGGGGGGTGTGGACCAACCGGCTGCCGTACCTGGTTCCCGGAATGGGCTTTCTCTTCCTGACGGTGCTGGCAATCCTGTATCCGAGGGTTGGCGGGTGGCTGCTGATTCTGGTCGGGATCGCGTTTTCTGTGTTTTTCCTGGACATGGAAATCATAAATGGAAGACTGGTTATTAACCGTGATTGGGCGGGAATCCTGATCAGTATCCCGATTGCATTTCTTGGTGGTTTATTTCTCATGGATGGTTGGCAGCGTGCACAAGGGCTGTTTACAGTACGGCGGGGAGCCTGGTGGCGCCGCTGCCCCAGGCTGGCTCTGGCTCTGGGAGTTCCGCTGGCAATAGCGCTCGGCGTATCGATAGTCATGCTGCCAGTGGTGCTCACACGGCAGGATGATGGTGACCGCAGTGCCAGGTTGATCGACGAAAATGGGGTGGCGCTGATATGGGCACCGGAAGGGCCAGGCTGGAATTACCAGCAGCCATGGGGCGGGTATCCATCGTGGAACAGTATCGCACTATATGGGGTGGAGCCGGTTGGTTTTGAGGATAAACCCGGCTATGAGCGCGATGCGCCTGATCGACAGTTTGCCTCCTCCGCTGAGATGGAAAGCACCAATCTGTGCCGCTATCTGAACGAAACAGGTACAGCGCTGGAAACCAGACCGGTTGATATCTGGCGAATGCCGACTGTGGATGAATTGGTACGGTCCCTCGTAAGGCATGGTGAGAATGCCGGCTGTATCTGGCAGGGCGAGGATGGTGAACGTGTTCAATGTACAGTGCAGCCGGATAAGGAGTCGCCGCTTTGGTCGACAGATCGCTCACCGGTATATTACTGGGCCGCGGATGAATACGATGAACGCGATGGGTATTTTGTAAGTTTCAATGGTTATGTGAATACCACTTATAAACCAGGCGGCAATCCCCGCCACAGCTACCGCTGTGTTCGCGAACCATAATCAGGGATGTACACGTTTACAAAGACGGCGGACGGCTTCTCCGTGATCCTGGCCCATCCCTCGAAACACAGGAGAGGAAGGCTCCTTTCGTATTATGGGGAGCAGATGGTACGGAAGTGGTACCCGTAAATAGCCAGGGTGACCGCGGTCGGAAGCTGGCGTGGCCGCCGCAGCAGAGTCCACCCCAGCAGCTTCCAGTACTCCAGGCGTTCTTTCCCCAGCATACCAAGCTGGACCATTGAGCGGATTAATGCCCGAAGGTTTTCGAATATCTGCCGGAAGGGAAGCTTGATGTGGACACGCGGCGGCTCATATTCACGAAGGAAAGTCTTGACGCGTTCGTAATACAGCCGGGGGTGATAGATGGTTTCAAGGATGTGCTGGTAGCCCTGGTGAAGCGTGTCGAGCCCCATTCGGGGCAGGATATTGGTTGAACCGTCCACATTATCCCCGCTCATCTGGCCGAGCAGACGCCCGGTTTTATTCAATCGCTCAAAAAGTTTCGTACCTATCGGTGCCTGGAGCATACCAACCATGGCTGTGACGATTCCGGTCTTCTGAATGAAATCAATCTGCCGCTGGAAAATCGAGTTGGTATCATGGTCAAATCCGACGATAAAACCTCCCTGGACTTCCAGCCCGGCATGCTGCAGTTTCTTAATGTCATCCACAAGATTTCTGTGAAGGTTGTGCTTTTTGCCGCATTCGGAGAGGCTCTCTTCACTGGGGGTTTCGACACCGATAAACACGGTACGGAAGCCGGCCTCAACCATGGAACGGGTTAACTGCTCATCATCGGCGAGGTTGATTGAAGCCTGGGTGTTGAAGCGGTAGCCGAGTTTATTCTTGCGCCATTTGATCAACGCCGGAAGCAGCTCCTCCTTGAGCGCTTTCCTGTTCCCGATCAGATTGTCGTCGACAAAAAAGACATTGCCGCGCCAGCCGGATTCGTACAACGCATCCAGCTCATGGATGATCTGGGCGGCAGATTTTGTTCGGGGTTTGTGTCCGAAAAGGGTGGTCACATTACAGAATTCGCAGTCGAACGGGCAGCCGCGCGAGAACTGGATTCCCATCGTGGCATAGCGATTCTGCTCGTACAGCGCCCAGCGAGGAACGGGAGAACCTTCCAGATCGGCGAACTCTGTCGAAGAGTAAATGTGCCGGGGGGTTCCGCTCCGGAAGTCCTCCAGGAATATGGGCAGTGTTATTTCGGCTTCATTGAGCACGAAGTAATCGACCTGGTTGAAAGTTTCATGTTCTAATGTGAAAAGCGGCCCACCGGCAATAACGGTGCAGCCGGCATTCTTGCTCCGCGAAATCACTTCTCTGGCTGAGTCCCGCTGAAGGGTCATTGCGCTTACAAGCACAAGATCGGCCCATTTAAGGTGGCTTTCCTTGAGTGACCTGACATTCAAGTCAATCAGTTGAACAGACCAATCTTCTGGGAGCATGGAGGCTACGGTTACAAGCCCGAGTGGGGGCTGCGAAGCTCGTTTACCGATAAAACGCAGAGCATGTTTAAAACTCCAGAAGGTCTCCGGAATTTCTGGATAAATTAGCAAAGTATTCATAAATTTTCCTTTGGCAGATAAAAAATTGGATGGTCATGTCGGGGAGATGAATGTAACCAGTAAATATATACTACTGTTGTTATCTGCTGATTGCAACTTGAAATCCTGCATTCGGCAGACCGGCAATTTTAATACCGGGAAAGTGACATATCTGATTTTATGAGTCCATCCCGATCTGAATAATCTTACCTGTATGTAGAATGACAGAAGCAGACCGCGCTGGTACAGGACCGTATCTCTCCAGGTCGTTCATTGCTGCGGCTGTTATAAGGTATCATGTATCTGTGTTGCGGGATGCAGCTGGTTTCTGGATCTGGGTCTCGCTGAAATCCGCCAAATCTGTTTCTTGAGGTAGGTACCATGGTTGAATTAAACTGTTCTGCTATTCCCCCGTTCAATTTTCTTTCAGTTGTGCACTCGCATGGCTGGTATCAGCTGGCACCATTTCTCTTTGAAGACGAGCCGGCTTTGGAGACGATCGTCCGGGTAAGAAGCGGGATTGTTCTGCCTGTGAGAATGGTTCCGGTGGAAGGCGGGGTTGCACTCCGGGCAGGATTGGAGATTGGAGAGGCAGATCGGCGGGACCTCTGTGATCAGGTGGCCTGGATGCTGGATCTGGAGCGTGATTTTTCGGAGTTTTACCAGCTGGCAGACCGTGAACCGAAATTGCAGCAGGCACGCACTCGGGCGCAGGGACGGCTCCTTCGATCTCCAACGATTTTTGAAGATGTGGTGAAAACGATTCTGACAACGAATACCTCCTGGGCCGGTACAAAGCGGATGGTTTCGGCGTTGGTGGAACTATATGGTGACTCCCCCGTCGGTGTTGCTGAAAAGTTGAGCGATGCCGATCCGGCGCGTAAGGCTTTTCCCACACCGCAGCGCCTGTCCGAAACCTCCGAGGAGGAACTGCGGGAGAAGGCACGCCTGGGGTATCGGGCGCCGTTTGTTTATGAGCTGGCAAAAAAGGCTGCTTCAGGCGAGCTGGCGTTGGAGGCGTTGAAACACCACCGGATGCCAGCAGATCAGCTGCATAAATTCCTGCTGGGGATCAAGGGTGTGGGGGGATATGCAGCTGCCCATCTTCTGCTGCTCCTGGGGCAGTATGACTATATTCCGGTTGATTCATGGGCACGAAAACTGGTTTCAGTGGAATGGTTTGCCGGTGAAGGAATTGGTGATAAGGAAGTGAAGGACAAGTTTGAAACCTGGGGCAACTGGAAGGCGCTGGCGTTCTGGCTCTGGGATTGGGAATACATCCATCTTTCGCAGGAATAACCACTCAGGAGTCTGCTGTCAGCAGCGGGTCAGGCAAGGCAATAAAAGGTGCGGTAGGATCTATTCATGCCGGAGGTGCGATATGATGAGGCCTTCCGAAATGCTATACCATGGCGTGCACATCAGGGTAAACTGGTAATGATAGTGTGGAGTGTTCCAGGAGTAATATGTATATCGGGCTTGCTACAAGGGCATAGTTTCCCTGCTGATGACTAACGGGAGAAATCGCATGAGACTATCTGAGACGGGTTCGGAAAACCAACAGGGGGCTCTTTCGTCTGAACAGAAAAAAGGTCTGCTTCGTTGGGGAGTCCGTGAGACTTTTGGGGTGGTGACTGTAGCGCTGCTGCTTTTTCTGCCTGCCCAAACCGTACGCTGGGGGTGGGGATGGGCTCTGGTGGCTGTATATGCTGCGTGGGTTACTGCTTCAGCGATTTTGCTTATTCCACGCAGCCCGGATCTGCTAATAGAACGCGCACAGCGGAGGAAGGATGTAAAGGGTTGGGATACAGTGCTGCTGAGCATCATAGGGCTGTTGACCCTGGGGAAATACCTGGTGGCGGGTTTCGATTATCGTTTCGGATGGACCAGCATCAGCCTTCCCTGGCAGTGGCTGGGACTGCTTCTGGCAATTGGAGGGCAGGCGCTTGTGACCTGGGGAATGGTGGCTAATGCGTATTTTTCGATGGTTGTCCGGATGCAGGAAGATCGCGGTCAAAAGGTAGTTACAACCGGGCCGTACCGGTTTGTCCGTCATCCGGGGTATGTCGGCACTATCCTGTTTGCCATCGGGGGTGCACTGCTGCTTGGCTCCCTGTGGACCCTGCTGCCGGCGCTGGTGGAATCAGGCCTGTTTGTGCTGCGGACAGCATGGGAAGACCGTGATTTGCAGAAAGAACTGCCCGGCTACCGGGAGTATGCTGAAAGAGTCCGCTGGAGGTTGATACCAGGTATATGGTGAGTAGTATAATAAAATCCGCATTGATAAAAAGGTGAGGTAAAGACGAATGACATCAGAACTGGATGGAAAGAAAACCGGATCAGGAAAGATTGTTCTCTGGATCATAATGGGGCTTGTTGGGGCATCGATTTGTTGTGTTCTTGCTTTTTCGGCTTTTACTGGTGGTATCGTGAGTGTTGTTTTTGGTGCTATTCGGTCGAGTGAAGTGTATGAACTGGCCATGGATCGTGCACTCAACAATCCGGAAGTTACAGATGTTTTGGGGGAGCCTGTCAAAGCAGGTTTCTTCGTTCGTGGTTCTGTTAATGTGAATGGTCCATCCGGAGAAGCCAGCCTGGCGATTCCTTTGAAGGGATCCATCAGCCGCGGCACATTGCATGTTATTGCGAGCAAGACTGCAGGTGAGTGGCATTTCACCATTCTTGAAGTAGGTTTTGACGACCTTCCGCGGCGGATTGATCTTCTCGAGCCCTGACCTTGTGACTCAGTCCGGACTTGTACCGACTCGTCCCTGCTGACTGATATCCCGGTACAGCGGTTTCGTTTTTATCTGCTATATGCCAGAATAGAATACAGAATTTTGATAAGAGACAAATTCATTTTTCCTCCCGCGAGGAAAGGAGTGATGTATGGAGTCAGCTTTGGATTTTCCGGCGGTGTTCTATATTGCAGGTGGCCTCATTCTGCTGGCCATAATAATTATGCTGGTTACCTGGTCGCGCCGGACCAGTACAATCGATCTGGACGCATCCGGGAGCGCAGAGCAGTCGGATTGGGTTCGGACCAAATCGACAGGTGAGACGTCCGCGCAGCTGCAGCAGGATGGTGACTTGATCTCTACGGATAATCATGATCCGGGTGAAAAGCTGGCATCTCCTTTTGCTGAACAAATCGAAGATATTATCCGGGATCTTTTGAAAGAATCGCCCGGTCTGGCAGGAGTAGATGTAGATCTGGGAAGCGCGCCGGATGGCAGCCTGGAAATATGGATTAATGGAGAGATATTTTCCAGTATTGATGAAATTTCCAACGAGCAGGTTCAGCAGGTTTTTCGGCAAGCCATAGCCCGTTGGGAAGCGGGCCAGTAATTGTAGGGTTTTTACCCTGTGCCATGCAGGATCAGCAGACCTGGCAGGGGCTTTTTTCTTCCCGCAGGATATTAATTTTAAAGCCCTGCGGTTCCCGGATGGCTGTCCACTCAGGTTGTTATGCATAGTGGAAGGCATCCGGGTTTGTTGATCCCAGGATTGATGGCTGGTTACTGACATGCTTTTTTCATTCTCGGGAACCCTTTTATGGTTTAGAAGTATAAAAGCCAATTCCTTCCAACACCCCGGGATCGCATCCCGGGATAATTGCATCTTGTGAGTTCTCGATTGAAAGGTTCATGGATACATTATTAGGTGATGCGTATGTCTGATTATTTAACAATCTACCAGTCACAGGCAGCCCGGTATGATCTTTTGATCGAACGCGAGGATTATCAGGAAAATCTGCTTCCTTCTCTGCGACGATTGCTTCCGCTGGAGGGGGCGAGGGTGATCGAGTCAGGGGCAGGGACAGGCCGACTGACCTGCAGGGTTGTTCCTGAAGTGGAATCGATCTTCGCAATGGATCGATCTATCCACATGATTGTTTCGGCAGAAGAACACCTGAAAGCTCAGCAGCGCACAAACTGGAGTCTGGGGGTCTGTGATCACCGGTATCTGCCGGTTCCGGATAATCATGCGGATCTGTTTATCTCCGGTTGGAGTATTGCATACCTGGTTGAAGAGGGTGGAGTAGACTGGGAGGCAGAGGTGAATAGGGCGCTGTTTGAGATAGAGCGCATAATCAAACCGGGTGGTACCATCGTATTGCTGGAAACACTCGGAACCGGTTTTGAATCTCCCCACCCCCCCGAACCGCTGGAAGCGTACCTTTCGTATCTTGAGCAAGTCGGATTTGAACGACACTGGCTTCGGACTGATTACCAGTTTGAATCACAGCAGGAAGCGGAAGAACTTGTGGGTTTCTTCTTTGGGCCTGAACTTGCTGCACAGGTCAAGGAGAAGCAGTGGGTGATTCTGCCCGAATGTACGGGGATCTGGATTAGGAAAAAGTGATAAATTTAAAGCTGTTGAAACGACACTCCATCAGTACCAGGTGGTTTCCATGCAGGAAGAACGAGGTACAGCAAGATTTCGACCGGTGCTGCCTGACGACAGTGAAGCTGTGCTGCGTCTGGCAGAGGAACTCGGTTATTTTATAAATCCGGAAGCGGGCCGGAAGCGTTTGCGCGAGATCACATCGAACAAGCACCATCTTTTTCTGGTTGCTGAACTAAACGATGGAACAATCGCCGGCTGGGCACATGCTGCCCTGCAGTCCCAGTTCCTGATCGACCAGCATGTGGAGCTTCATGGCCTGATCGTAGGAGAACGCTGGCGAAGCAGGGGGATTGGGGAGAAGCTGCTTGTGCAGGTCGAAGCCTGGGCCCGGATGCAGGGCTGTGTGCTGGTGCTCGTGCGTACCAATGTGATCCGGGAGAGAGCACATACATTCTATACGCGCCTGGGTTATACGGAACAAAAGCGACAGGCGATCCTGATTAAGGAGCTGGACTGAGACTTGACCCTGTCCGTCATCATCTCTGGAACGTTTGAGGAGGTTGCATGAGTCTGGATAAGCGTTGGGCGATCGAAAAAACTTCTGCGCTTCTGGATATTATTGAACCTTTGATCTATCGCCGGTATATAAATCTGCCACCCGTCAAACTCCATACCCTTCCAGGTGAGGATGCGGACCCTTTCACTGTGCCTAGCGAGGAATGTGTGGATGCAAGGCCGGGGGACCTGTGCGGTCGAATGTGCACAAGCGTCGTGCTTTTTTCGACATTTCAGGAACCGCAGGTTTGGGAAGCGCCGGCTGTGTTATGTCTTCCATTTGGCGATGCCGGGGGTTTCAGCCATCCGGAAGTGATGGTTTCTATTGACGGCAAATCCCGGGCTTCCCCTGATCGACACCACAAGGAAATCTTCCCCGCTCCAGATTGGCTGGATGGGAAAATGCATACACTGATGCTCCATGGCTGGACTGGTGGAGTAGACCTGCTGTCGATCGTATACATGCCGGAGGAGGCAGCGCCGGCAGTGAAGGATCACGTTTCCTTCTTTACACTTGAGAGTCCCGCGCTTATTCTGGAGACTGTAAAACCAGCAGAGGATGGGCGCTGCTTGATTGTAACCCTTTATGAGTATCAGCGGCGGGGTGGGGAAAGCAAACTGATCCGTGGTTTTCCGGTGCAGCAAGCCTGGTGTACCACTATACTTGAAGAGGATCAGCAAGAGCTTGAAGTGGATGATCACAAGATAGGATTTTCCTGCCAGCCGTACGTGTCTTTCTCGATGCGGATAATTCCTGGCTGAGGGAGCTGTGGTGGTCGACAAGGACGGACATAACATAACCCCAAATAATTTTGGACCAGCCTCGGCTGAGGAGCTGATTGTTTTCGGTGCAGCCAGGCCTGCATTTGGAAGCCCCGAAATCACAGAAGCGGATGCAGTGGATTGGCTGGCTTTTATGCAGGGCCAGAAGATACAGCGTATATGCTGCCTGCTTGGTGAAAATCAGCTGAAGGAGTATGGACTGGATTTGCCGCATTTCTACCGACAGGTTTTGGGGGCAGACAGGGTTAGCTGGTTTCCTGTTCCTGATGGTGAGCTGGCATCCGTGGAACAACTCAAAGGGAATATCCTGCCCTTTCTGGATCAGGCTGTGAAAGCTGGTGAGCGGGTGGTGGTGCATTGTGCTGCCGGGATGGGGCGCACCGGGCTGGTGCTGGCTGCCTGGCTTGTGCATCATCGCGGGTTGCAGCCGGAGGAAGCACTATGGCAGGTACGACAGATGGGGCGAAACCCCACTGAGGTTGTAGAATGGGGAAAAGCAACTATGGGGGATATACTTGCTTTACTGCAGGCATGCAGGCGTTGAATGTCCGGATTCCGGTAATCACTGGTGTTCAAGGAATTTTGACGAAACCATGTGTAGAAAATAGAAACGAGGAGTATGTCATGAAAGAACAGGAAGCAATAGAAGCAGTTGCTGAGTTTATCGACAACAAAGGTGAACGTATTTTCTTTGTCAGGAACCTGATCAGTGCGGTCATAAGCGCAGCCGTATTGGCGTTGATGGGCCTCTTCTTCCTATTCATTTTTTCTGCAGACACCAGCGTGCATTGTGAACGGACAGAGGCTGACATGGTCAATTGTATGCTGTTACAGACCTGGTTCGGCTTAATTGATCGTGAGAAGGGTCCTGTGACCGGGCTGGAGGGGGCGTGGATAGAAGAAAACTATGACAGCGAAGATGACTCCACCACCTATCGTGTTGTATTGGATTCGCAGCGAGGCGATATACCGTTAACGAGTGCGTTCTCTTCGGGCTATCAAGGCAAAGCAGATCTTGTGCTGCAGATAAACCAGTTTTTAAGTAATGTAGGAGAGAACGAGCTGGATATCAGCACCGGTACACCTGTGCTGCCGATGCTGATCGGTGTGGTGCTTCTACTTTCCAGCCCGGCTCTTTTGATCGGGATGCTCCTGCGAAAAGGCAGGCCTTTTGGGCAACAGAATCACATTCAACTCAGTAAAATGGTAAATCCGGATAAACAGGATAAAAAGGATAACAGCTTCTGGGATTAAGGTAGTATTCTGGTACGAACGATTGGAGATACCAGCGCACCAGCCAGAGTAATACCATAGAATGCGGTTTATCTCTGTAAAGTAGTAAAGCAGTAGAATAGTAACAACAGGCACAGCAGTATATGCTGTGCCAGGCTGCATTCAGATACCGTCGCTTTTTCTGCAGGTGCCTCGCAAGATTTTTTACCCTGATTGTCCAGTATTAAGTTGCCCGGGAAAATCAAGATAATGTACAATTATTGTACATACCATCTGGTTGAATAAGGGAAACAACAGGCAGGAAAAGATGACTACACCAACGTATCCTGATACAAGCACGATCCATCATTTGAACATGAAGGCGGTTGTTCGAGAAACCGGGATAAAAGCTGATACGCTTCGAGCATGGGAGCGGCGGTATGGAATTCCGTCTCCGGAACGCTCTAAAGGTGGACACAGGCTGTATTCAGAGAGGGATGTGAAGATCCTGTTCTGGCTCAAGGCCAGGCAGGATGAAGGGCTGACGATCAAGCTGGCTGTTGATCAGTGGCGCCAGCTGCTGCAGGAAGGCACAGACCCCTTTGTGGGGCAGCTTTCCAGGCCATATACTTCTGCCAGTGGTCCAGGGGTCACCACAGTAGACACACTGAGGGAGCGCTGGGTAAAGGCATGCTGCAGCTTTGAAGAGATGGAAGCAGATCTGACGCTTTCAACTGCCTTTGCCATGTTTCCTCCGGAAGTTGTATGTATTGATCTGATCACTGAAGGTCTGGCTCAGATCGGTGAGCTGTGGGAATCCGGGGAGGTATCGGTACAGCAGGAGCACTTCGCCTCGGAAATTGCCCGGCGTAAGCTGGAGACACTCATAGCAGCATCTCCTGCACCAGCCCGGAGCGGAAAGGTGCTGATTCTCTGCCCGCCTGGCGAGGAGCATTCCTTTATTCCTCTGTTGATCACCTTTTTACTGCGGCAGAGCGGCAGGGCGGTAGTGTTTCTGGGTGCAAATGTGCCTGTAGAAAAACTTGAGGTCGCTGTCCGTTCACTGAAGCCTGTTCTGGTGATACTTTCGGCTTCACAACTGATCTCAGCGGCTTCCATGTTTGATCTGCTGCAGGTGCTGCATAATGAAAATGTGCTCAGTGCTTTTGGCGGTTCGATGTTTGTAAGACATCCACGTTTTATCACTTCGATTCCCGCACATTACCTTGGAGATAATTTAAAGGAAGTTGTCGGCAGAGTTGAATCGCTCATCGCCAATCGTCCTTCTTTACCTGGTGTGCCTGTGAATGCTGCGCTGACGGAAGCGGGAGTATCTTATTCGGAAAAACTCATGCAGATTGAGCAGAAAGTCTGGGAGAAACTTCAATCCAAGGGACAAACGTATACATCAATTGCTGCTCTGAGCCGTTTTATGAGCGAGCATATTTTTGCCATGGTGAATCTGGGTGTGGTCGGCTCGATGGGCCTCAATCGGGGGCAATTTCTGAACTTTCTTCGAATAAGTGGTTTCCCGATGGAGAACCTCGAGTATTACCTGGATGCCTATATAAATGTGCTGGTGGAAGTGTTGGGGGAGGGTGTTCTGATCAGCCAGGCATTCCTGCCGCTTCGAAGAAAAGAGGCAGAATAGCCGGCAGGTCCTGCAGCGGCTTCCATGCAGCATCAGAAGCAAATGTTTATAACAAAAAGAGAGCCTGTCCTAACAGGCTGGCTCTTTTTCATTTCCACTGGCACCGACAGGTAGCTGGATGCTCCTTACAACACATTGCCAAGTCGCTTCTGCTATTTACGAAACTTATAAAAATATATGGGCGCTCCTCGGACCGACAGATGGTGATGCGAGGTTGTATTTCTTATCTGGTCTTCGCCGTTTTGCAGTTCAAATGTGTATACCATGTCCCTGAATACCCGTTTACTATGTGTCCGGTCTATACAAGGGATATATGGGAGGGTCTCATTAGTGCTGCAATATCAACAATGATGGAACAAAGGAAAACTACCCTTTTGAGACAGCGTCTCTTTTTACTTTCCCGCCCCTGCTTTTCAGAAGTGGGCGTTGATATAAACCCGGATATGCTTATTCGATCAGGCAGCCTTTTTACGGAACTGGCTTTGATACAGATTGTAATAATAACCTCGCTGTGCAAGCAGATCCTCATGAGTGCCGCTCTCAATAATCTCGCCATGATCAATTACAAGTACCTGGTTTGCTTCCCGAATAGTGCTCAGGCGGTGGGCAATCACAAAACTGGTGCGTCCCTTCATCAATTTGAGCAAGGCTCGTTGGATCTGGATCTCGGTGCGGGTGTCTACACTGCTTGTTGCTTCATCGAGGATGAGAATAGCCGGATCTGCCAGCACGGCGCGGGCGATGGCAAGAAGCTGCCGTTGTCCCTGGCTGAGATTTCCCGCTCGCTCCGATAGTTCGGTCTGATAACCGTCCGGCAGACTGCGGATAAAATGATCGGCATTCGCCAGGCTTGCAGCTTTAATAACCTCTTCATCGCTGGCTGTCAGATTACCGTAGCGGATATTTTCCATAACAGACTCTGAAAAGAGGTAGGTGTCCTGCAGCACGATGCCCAGCTGGCGGCGCAGGCTGTCTATCTGCACCCGGCGGATATCCTGCCCGTCAATCCGGATGGATCCGGAATCAATATCATAGAAACGTGTCAGCAAATTCACGATGGTTGTTTTTCCGGCACCGGTAGGGCCTACGAGCGCGATCGTCTCACCCGGCCTGGCATGCAGGTTGATATCTTTTAATACCGGGACGTCCGCAATGTAGGCGAAGTTAACCGCACTGAATTGAACATCTCCCTGGATTTTCACCAGTTCAGGAGCCCCCTGGATGTCCGTAACAACAGGGGCTTCATCGAGGATTTCAAAGATGCGTTCTGCTCCGGCCAGTGCAGATTGCAGGGTGTTGTACAGGCTGGCAATCTGGCGCAGCGGCTGAGTGAAGCGCCGGCCGTAGCCGATGAATGTCGCAATCACACCCACTGTAACAAGGCCCTGCAAGGCAAGCCAGCCGCCGACCGCAGCCAGAGAGACGATAATCAGGTTTCCCATGATAGCTGTCAGCGGCATCAGGAGGGCTGAATAGGTCTTGGCCAGTACGCCGGTCTGGTAGACAGCATCATTCTCCCGGGTGAAATTATCAATCACTGAGTGATTGCGCCCGAATGCCTTGATCACTCGCAGACCACTAATGGATTCTTCCATCGTACCGTTCATCCTGCCCAGTGAAAATTGGAGATCGCGGTAACCCTGCCTGGTCTTACCGGCAATAAAGCCTGTCACCAGCATCAGGATCGGCACCAGTAGAATCGTGGTGATTGCGAGGGGAATATTCAGAATGAACATCATGACAAGAATGCCGACCAGGGAAAGAAGGCTGGCGAAAAGCTGAGTGATGTTCTGAGAAATAGCCTGGTTGATTGCATCGATATCGTTGGTCAGTCGACTCATCAATTCCCCATGCGGATTCCGATCGAAAAACCGGAGAGAAAGGGTTTGCAGGTGCTCAAACAACCGGCGGCGCAGGTCGCGGAGAAATTTCTGGGAAACATCAGCCATCATCACACCTGATACGCTCTGGAAAATCCAGCTGCCCAGGAACGCGCCTGCCATAAGCAGAGCTGTCCGCAGCAGCCCGCTGATATCCCTGCCGGTGATATAGTCATCGATCGCAACACCGATCATGTAGGGCCCTACAAGATCAAGCAGGATGTAGATCAAAACAAAGAAGAACACCAGAATAAGACTGCCGGTGTATGGTTTGAGTGTAGAAAGCAAACGCCCGAGTGTTTCTGAAACGTTTTTCGGTTTCTGGAAGCTGGCAAAGCTGCCCATTGGGCCGCGGCCAGGCCCCCGCCCCGGGATAGGACCGCCACCAGGGCGCGGACCTATAGATGCTCCGGTTTTGGAGCCTGACTGCTGGGGTGAGGACAGAGTTCCTGCAGATTGTCGATCAGTCATGGTTCACACTTCCATTTCCAAGTTGTGATTGGTAGATTTCCTGGTAGATTGGATCCGAAGCCAGCAGTTGCTTGTGGGTGCCGACAGCATGGATACGGCCTTCGTTCAAAATCAGGATCTTATCTGCAGTGAGTACAGAGCTGATGCGCTGAGCGATGATGAATGTTGTCGTATTGTACAGCAGCTTTTCGAGGGTATCCTGAATGCGTGCTTCGGTATCCACATCAACGGCGCTGGTGCTGTCGTCCAGGATGAGGATATCCGGTTTGATAAGCAAAGCGCGTGCGAGTGCCAGGCGCTGTTTCTGTCCTCCAGAGAGGTTGGTTCCCCGCTGGTTGATGTGTGTGTCGTAACCGTCAGGCAGTGTATGGATGAAATCATGGGCTTCCGCAGCTCTGGCAGCCGCGACTACTTCTTCTTCGCTGGCATCCGGATGGCCGTAGCGGATGTTATCCCGGATGGTACCGCTGAAAAGCACGGTTTCCTGCATTACGACACCGATACGGGCCTGCAGGGATTCCTGCTGGTATTCGCGCACGTCCTGGCCGTTGATCTTTATCTGGCCTTGCTTCGCTTCGTAGAAACGGGGGATAAGGTTAATAAGTGTTGTTTTCCCCGATCCGGTTGCTCCGAGTATGGCAACGGTCTCACCGGGCTCCACGCTGAAATTCACATCTTCCAGCACATCCTGGCTGTGTCCACCGTCGTAATTGAACCGAACGTTTTCAAAACTGATTCTGCCGCGGGCGGAGGTCAACGGCCGGGCTGCTTCCTGGTCCTGGATAGAAGGCTGCGTCTGCAGCACTTCAAGGATACGGCTGGCAGAGGCGCTGGCGGCCGCTACAACACCAATGATCATCACTAACATAAGCATTGGTACCATGGTGGTAGTCAGGTAATTGATGAAAGCCATAAGCTCACCGATGGTAAGCGTACTGCTCATGGCTGCATTGCCACCAAACCAGATGACCGCGACGATGCCAAGGTTAAGGATCATAAATACTGCCGGCATGAGGACGGCCATCAACCTGCTGGTTTCTATGGTTTGCTCCATGAGGTTAACATTCGCAGTATTGAACCGTTTGTTCTCAAAAGCCTGGCGGACAAAGGCTTTGATAACCCGTGTGCCGGCCAGATTTTCCTGCAGGACAGTGTTCAATTTATCCAGTTTTTTCTGTACCGCGAGGAAAAGTTTCTGCAGTTTTCCTGCAAAGATGCTGATCAGTACAGTAATTAACACTGCTATTGGAACGAAAATCAGGGTCAATCTGGGACTGGTTCGGTACATCATCAACAGGCTGCCGATCCCAAGCAGGGGAGCGCGTGTTCCAATTCGCATGAACATTTGCACCACCTGCTGGGTGGTGTTTACATCGCTGGTAAGACGGACCAGCAGCTGCCCGGTCTGCAGGTGATCGAGGTTTTCGAAGGAAAAGCTGAGGGTTTTACGGAACAGGGATTCCCTCAGGTCACGACCCAGGCTTTCTCCCACACGAACGGAGAGAATGCTGTTGCCAATTGAAAACAGCGCACTCAACAGCGTGGCGCCGATCATAAGGGCTCCGGTGGAAAGAACAATATCCATCCTGCCGGCGCTGATGCCGTCATCGATGACACGCTGGATCAGGCGCGGGATTGTAAGATCAACAGCAACCACGAGTGCCAGCAGCACCAGGGCCAGAATAGCCTGGAAACGATACGGTTTGAGGTAGTCTTTCAATCTGAGCAATGATTTCATCTACGGTAGAAGCCTCCAGGTCAGGGCAGTATTCAGGGACAAACGTCCATGTCGTTTTCTGAGATTTGAAACGCCTTGCGCAGCAGCTGGAGACCGTGTCTGATCTGCAGAAGCTCTTCCTCAGACAGTGCTTCCAGATACTGTGATAGCTGCAGTTTGGCATGGCTCTGCATTTGTTTCAGTTTCAAGCGACCTTCTTCGGTGACTTCAAGCACAAGTGTGCGCCGGTCCCCGGGATCACGCTGGCGGGATACCAGGCCTTTTTCCACCAGCCAGTCTATCTTGCGGCTGATTGTGGGCAGGCTGACATGGCTTTTCTCAGCCAGATCGCTGACCGTCCGCTGCCCGCAGTCTATTCCTCTCAGCAGCCGGCCCTGCCCGAAGGAGAGGCTGCTGCCGTCTCCCAGTTGGAATGTACCATGGGGGCGGAAGCAATGTGCCAGACGTGGAATGGTGAGTATGAGGTCTTCGGTACACTGTTCCAGAAACGCAGCTTGTTGTTCCGTTTGATTCTTCATGGCCTCTTCCTGTTGCGTGTAAAGGTTAGCATGACAAATAATTAGCAAGGCTAAATAATAATCAATAGGAGGTATGATGTCAAGGAAGTGTTGAAATAAGGATAGGGAGGGACGACGGATATTGAGGAGGTATTGCATTTTGATATGGCAGGGTTAATGTCTGGAGAGGGCGCGGGTGCCCTGATACACAGACTGACGCTATGGTTGTCAGTGAAAGGGAAGGAAGAGGATGGAAACCTGCCCGCGAAATTTTTTCGCGGGCAGGTGAGGTAGAGATTGGAAGCTTATTATCAGAGGAACAGGCAGTTGCCCGTTCATGTTTGCAGAGTGATTACGGAAGTGTCAGCAGGTAGGGTGGAGAATCAGTCTCTGCGGATGATATCAACCATACCGTCTCTCCGGGGATTTCCCATCCCACCAGATGAACATCTTTCGCCACGATTTCCGCTGAACTGATATTTGCCTGATCGGCATCGAGAGTGTACTTGATCAGCAGCCAGTCACCCGAGACCATCATGTCTCCCGTGTACATTTCTACCAGAAACTGGAAACCTTCAGGATACCAGATCAGTGTATTGGGAAGTGGATAGGATATCAGATCCTCTTCGATCGCCGGGTCAAATGTCAGGTCTGCACTGCCCGAGCCGTCGGCAGCAGCCACCAGCGTGGCGATGTTGCCTTCCTGACGGATCATTGGCAGCAGGATAGTGCTGTCATCGGGAGACCAGTGCGGCTGGTCGGAGATACTGCCGCCGCCTTCGCGGTCGATATCGCTGATTTTTCGTTCAACACCGGTAATAACATCCACAACATAGAGCCCCATACCCGGCCCAAGACCCATATCGGGCTCACGGGTGAATGCTATCTGATCGCCCTGGCTGGAAATGTCGAACACAAAATGGGCGTCGGAAGCCAGCACCTTTTCGGTACCACCGCTGTGCCAGACCAGTTCATAGGTATCTGGCATTGCCCGGACATAGGCGAAATCCGACCCGTTGGGTGCCCAGTAGGCAAAGACGACAGTCTCTGTACTGACAATTTGCTGCATGGTCCCGTTCACCAGATCCATTACCCATAAATCGCTGACAGCTTTTTCTCCGGGTCCTCCCCCGTGATCGGGGAAGGCTGATCCGTATAGAATGCTGGCGGAAGCCGGAGCGAAGTCAAAATAATTGATGGATGTACCCGGTGGTGTGACGTTTTGTATGGCACCGTCCTGTGTCAGGCACCACTGTAAGTGGTCCTTGGAGGTGCAGGCTCGCTGCAATAGGGCTGCTTGCGGCTCTATGATTGGAGCAGCTGTGTCGGCTGGAATGGCCGTTTCCATTTCTACAGTCTGTGTTTCCTGAACTTCTGAAACCTGGCCGGAATCGGAGATATCGGCGGGTGAGTCCTGCGAACCTGGAAGTGAAAAAATACTGCAGGCCACTGTGGAGAAAACAACCAGCAAAGGGATCAGGATACCTCTCTTATTCATAAGTACACTCCTCATCAAATAATGTATCGTAATCTGCGGATGCAGGTTCAGGGAAAAAACCCGTTCCGGGAGTTTGAGCTTTAAGATATGGCGGGTGAGGGAATAGGCAAGGATAACTATACTGGATCTGGAAGGATCCCTCAATCGAAAGGCTGCGGCGAATCTCCATGGGAAAATGGATTCTTACGGAACTTGTGTTCGGGCGATATAGTAAAAACAGGCTGCGGGTCAGTCGGCAGCATTCCGCTGGCGACGACGTGCAATCAGGCCGCGCCCGGGTGCAAAAACCATCACCAGGAAAAACACCATTGTTTCCAGCAAAACAATCGCCGGGCCGGAGGCAACATTGATATAGAATGACAGCAGCAGCCCAAGCACTGCAGAGATTGAACCCAGCATAGCAGCCAGTGCCATCATCACAGGAAGCCTGCGAGTAAGCAGGTAGGCGGCGGAAGCAGGAGTGATCAGCATCGCCAGCACCAGGGCAACACCAACCGCCTGAAGGGAAATGACGATCACAATGGCGAGCAGAACAAGCAGCAGATTCTGCAGGAAATCAACGGGTAGTCGCAGCGTGGTGGCCAGCACCGGGTCAAAACTCAGCACGAGAAATTCTTTATAGAACGCAAATACGGTGATTAGAACAATCAAGCCGAGTGCGGCCATAAGCCAGAGATCGGCATTTGCCACTCCGAGCAGGTTCCCGAAAAGGATATGAGCCAGGTCAACTGCGTAGCTGCGCTGCATGGAAAGCAGTGCCACTCCAAGTGCGAAGGCTCCTGCGAATACGATACCGATAACCGAGTCCTCCTTGATCTCTGTGTTCCTGCTGATAACCCCGATAGTCAAAGCGGCGAGAATACCAACAATTAACGCACCTACTGTAAGAGGCCAACCAAGCAGGAAGGCAATCACTACACCGGGAAGGATAATATGTGCCAGTGCATCACCCAGAAACGCCATGCCCCGCAGGACAACGTATGAGCCGAGAACAGGACAGAGCACGCCCACGATCAGGGCTGCAACAAGGCCTCGCATCATAAAACCGTATTGAAAAGGTGTGATCAGGTAGGCCAGGATTTCATCCATGGGAATGCGGTTCCTCCCCTTCACAACAGGTGTCGGCGAGCACAACGGTTTCGTCTGCACCGGACAGGACATGTACCTGCGCCCCGTAGGCTTTGATCAGGTTATCCCGGCTGAAGACAATCTTCGGGGCACCAAAAGCAATCAGGCGCCGGTTCAGGAGCAGTACCTGGTCGAAATGCTCAGCGGCGAGGTTCAGGTCGTGGGTGGCCACAAGTACGGCCGTCCCCCCGTCACGCATTGTCTGCATGATGCCGAAGATGGCTTCCTGGCTGGGGAGGTCCAGGCCGGTCAGCGGCTCATCCAGCAGCACGACCTCGGCTTCCTGTGAAATAGCCTGCGCCAGAAAAACCCGCTGCTGCTGCCCGCCTGAGAGGGCGCCGATCTGACGATCTGCGTATTCTTCCATGCCCACGCGGATCAAGGCAGCCAGTACAAGTTCCCAGTCATGAGCGGTGGGCCAGCGGAAAAACCCGATCTTGCGGATGCGGCCCATCATCACAACTTCGCGTACCGTAACCGGGAATTCCAAATCGACCTGGCTGCGTTGGGGGACATAGGCTATACAGATGTGTTTTCCAGGGCCTTCCCCGTATACATCAATACTTCCACTCGATGGGCGAAGGGTGCCTGAAATCAGCTTGAAGAGTGTGGTTTTACCAGCACCGTTGGGGCCCACCACGGCAGTCATTTGAAAAGCCTGCAGAGAAAACGAAAGGTCCCGGAGTGCATATCCGCCGCTGTCGTACTGCAGCGAAAGCCCCTTTACCTGTACAGGTGGGGCATTCTGATCATGATCGCTTGGATGCTGCAGGAAGGTTTGCATTCATCAACCCGTTCTACTTGCCTTCACGTAATGGTTACAAATGTGTGAAAGCGTATGTGCCCTGTGGCAGAATTAGAACCGTGTACTGCGATAATTTCATCTGTCAGAGCCGGACAGCCCGTTCACAATGGAGTTCACATTATAGCGCATCAGCTCCAGATAGGTAGCTGCCGGGCCGCTGCCGTCACTCAGGGACCCTGTGTACAACGGCAGGAGCTGCACGCCGGTATCACGCGCTGCCTGTTCTGCCAGGGTGGGGTTTGCGCTGGTTCCCACATAAAGCGCTTTTACTTCCAGTTCTTTGATTGTGTCTTCGAGTGCAGCAAGCTCCTGTGCTGATGGTTCTGCTGAAGTACTGTACGCCGGGATCACTGCACCGATCATTACAAAGTTGTAGCGGGCAGCAAAATAGCTGAAGGCTGTATGGTCGGTGACCAGCTCGCGATTCTCCTGCGGAATCAAATCGGTCTGTTTGAAAATCCACTGGTCCAATTCGTCAAGCTGCCAGTTGTAGGCTGTGCCGTTAGCCTGGTAGTCAGCAGCATGGTCGGGATCCAGTGTACTGAAAACCTGCACGATCGTGTCCACCCACAAACGGACATTCTCCGGGTCAAACCACACGTGCGGGTCATAACCCGCATCGTGCCCGTGTGCGTCTCCGGTTTCTCCGAACGACAGCAGGTCGATGTTTTCGGACACTGAGATGATGGGGGTATCAGGAGAGACCTGTTCCAACGTAGGGTTGAGGAACTCTTCAAGCCCGACGCCGTTGATGAGAATCACATCGGCCTGGACCATGATCTGGTAGTCCGCCGGAGTGGGTTCATAGGTATGCGGATCGCTGCCGAGAGGGAAGAGGCCGATAAGGTCGACAGTCTCACCTCCGATATTGGCAGCCACATCAGCGAGGATAGTTGTTGTAGCAACGACAGTGAGCAGATCTCCTTCAGCAAGATCAACAGGAGAAAGGTCTTCAAGATGGGATAAAAAGGCTCCGGTTGAGCCCGTGGATGGATGGGTTTCTCCAAGCTGGCTATCGACTTCCGGTACTGTTTCAGGGGCAGTGGTAGTACAGGAAAGAAGCCCCAGCGAGAACACCAGGACGGACAGGAGAATGAAAAACGGGATGGACAGGTTTCTTTTCATGACTGAACTCTTTTATCGTATTGACGATCAATATCGATTGAATTTTCCGAACATCGGGAACAGAGGCCGACAAGTTCAAGGAGATGTTCCTCGATAAAATAGCCGGTTTCATCTTCGATTGACTGGATGAGGATTTCGATCTTGTTGAAGCCCTCAAATTCAACTACCTGATGGCAGGAGCGGCATATGAGATGGTGACCGTGATCGAGGTCGGCGCGGGCATAACCGTGGCAGCCGTCTTCGAAGTGGATCCGGCGGATGAAGCTCTCATCGGAGAGCAGGGCTAGCGTGCGGTACACAGTGGCGAGCCCAAGTGAGGAGCAGCCCGTAGAGGCTTTCTCCAGGATCTGTTCGGGTGTAAGCCAACCTTCTGCAGACAGCAGGACATCGACAACGGCCTGGCGTGGCCGGGTGAGGCGAAATCCTTTATTCTGCAGCTGCTGCAGGATGGACTGGTCAGACATTCGAGGCGCTCCTTATTGAGAAGTCTTCTCAATAAATGTATCAGTTGAGACGGTATTCGTCAATAAAAAGGAAGAATTCCGATGCTGACAGGTCCTCTTTCAAGGCAAGGGATGTTAATTATATCCGTTACGTGTCTGAAAACAGGCTGCCGGATTTCAGCTGGGAGCAGGTCTGCCGGAATGCTGTGGTGTACACTATTAGACAGAACAACCTGCAGCCGCTGACGGAAGTCCATTTCGCAACCTTAAGAAAGAGACAGCTATGGAAAATAAACAGGAAAAGAGCCAAACGATTGTACATGAGGACCTCAAGTATTTTGACCTTCAGGCTGCTGTTGGTACAACCAAACACATGGGCGGCCTGCTCACCACGCGGGAACTGATGCGCCTGTGTGTTATTGAACCGCATTTTCGTGTCCTGGATGTGGGCAGTGGCGCTGGGGCGACCGCATGCTATCTGGCTCAAAAAACCGGGTGTGAAGTGGTGGGGATTGATTTACATCCGAAGATGGTGGAACTCGGACGCGCCCGTGCCCGGCGTAAAGGGCTGGAGCACAGAATCACATTTCAGCAGGGAGATGTACAGTCTCTACCATTTGAAGAGGAGACGTTTGATATTGTACTGTGTGAATCTGTGCTTTCCTTTGTGGAGAACAAGAAAGCAGCACTGGAGGAGTGCCGGCGGGTGCTGAGACCAGGCGGATTGATCGGACTTAACGAAGAGGTATGGCTGCAGGATCCCACAGAAGAGTTGCTGAAAGGCGCTGAAAAGGTATGGGGCTTGCCTTCAGAGGTTATGAAGCTGGGCGATTGGATAGATGTGCTTACGGAAGCCGGGTTTATTAATGTGCATGGACAAATGAGGCGTGTTCAGGCCTGGCGGGAAGCAACACAGGTGCTTCGTTACTCAGCTGGTGACATGATGGAGATGTTTTCAAAAGCCCTGGGCCGTTATTTAAAAGATCCTGCGTTTCGGGCATACATGAGGGAGCGGAAAAAGCTGCCGCGCGGCCTGTTCAAGATGCTGGCATACGGCCTGTACCACGGCACTAAAGTGGTCTGAGAGGCATGGTTGCTCAACAGAGTTGAAAACAGCCTGAGGAATACTGCCCGGTATGAGGTGTGGTTGTGTTGAGCAGGTGAAGTGCACCTATTAATCCTGTATGGGAGGTCTAATGAACCAGGGAAGCAAGAGGGAAAACACCGGCTCACTGGCGGAGAATCCAATCGTGGTATGGCTGGTGATTGGATTAGGGATCGGCCTTGGGATAGGGCTGCTGTTTGATTCGATGATAATTGCTGCTGCAGCTGGTGCCATGGCCGGGGTGGCTGTCGGGTTGTACCTGCAAGGGAGGAAGTAAAAAAAACTCCCCGGGGGGATAAGGCCGGCTTGTCCTGATAGAAAATATGTTCTACAATTGAATCGATGGTCGAACATATCCTCGCAAAAACACTGTTGAACACTGTCCCTCAGCCTGACACCTGGTTCGGTCTCCGGTACAATATGAACCTCTACCGGGGCTGCCAGCATCAGTGTATTTACTGTGATTCGCGCAGTGCTTGCTACCAGATTGCAGATTTCAGCAGTATTCAGGTGAAAGTGAACGCACACGAATTGCTTGAAGAAGAGCTGGCTCGCAAGCGAGTCCGCGGCATTATCGGCACCGGTTCGATGAATGACCCATATATGCCTGTTGAAAAAAAGTATGAACAAACAGGGAGAGCGCTTGATCTGATCGCCCGGTTCAGGTTCAGTGTGCATGTGATGACCAAGAGCGACCTTGTGCTGCGAGACATAGAGCTGCTGCAGCGCATCAACCAGGTTTTCGCAGCGGTCTCTTTTTCACTGAGCACTGCTGATGATCATCTGGCAGCCAGGCTTGAACCGGGCGCATCCCCGCCGTCAGAGCGTTTTGCAGCCATGGCAGAGCTGGCACGAGCCGGTATTCTGACTGGTGTGTCCCTGATGCCGATCCTTCCATTTCTGGAGGATAGCGAAGAGAATCTGGGGGACATACTTGATCAGGCAGCATCTGCCGGTGCCAGTTACATCATTCCATCGCTGGGAGTTACACTCCGTGACAGGCAGCGTGAATACTATTTTCGTAAACTGGATGAGTTGTTTCCAGGGATCTCGCGCCGGTATCGGCGCTTCTATGGTGACCAGATGTATTGCGACGCTCGGAATGAGTCTTTGCTGCAAGAATTTATCAGTGAGCGCTGTGATCGGCTCGGATTGCTGCAACGCTTCCCAACACCACAGGCGAAAACAATCCGTCAACCGCTGCTTTTTTAAGAATCAGCAGCATTCGTTTCCTCCAGGCATTTATTAATACAATCAGAGTAACATTGACCTGCCCCGGGAAGAATGCCTGATA
>JAFGNH010000144.1 GCA_016927115.1 Anaerolineales bacterium
AAATGTAATTCACGTAGGGGTCGACCCACGTGTCGACCCTTCTCCAAATGGAGAGAATCACACCATGCGATGGCAGGGCGGACACATGGGTCCGCCCCTGTATTCCATATTAGTGTAGAGACACCCGCCCGACTTTTGTGGCTCAAACCCGCATTCTCTACTATAGTACAGACATGAGCGGACACACAGACAAGCATAAGGATAAACATCCTCTACCGACCGGCGATCCACAAGCCGCACAGCGCCACTGGGAAGAAAGCATGCTGGTCCAGCTGCAGGAGCTGAGGCATATAGTTTCCTCCCGGCCTCCACAAACCCTGGCGGCTGCGTCCGGCGGTAAGCTTCAGGACGGTTTCCTCGAGATAGCCTACTGGGGAAGCCCTGTCCGCTGCGAGTTAAAAACCGGCAAGATCTTTTCCGATGACATGCAGCAGCTATCCACGTTCGACCAATCGATGATCCTCTTCTACCTGCGCACCTCCGACGGTACACCACCTGCAGATCACTGGGTCAGCTTCCGCGAACTACCGGGCGGCGTTTTTTACAACCAGGCATTTCAGGGCTATACCGGCCGACTTCTCGCTGAACGCTTCGGAAACAATCCGGAAATGCTGAATGCAGCTGCTGCTGCTGTCAGCGGGACACACCTGCCTGCACTTTGCCCTGCTGCCTGGCGCTTTCTGCCGCTGCCGAAACTTCCACTTGCAGTCGCCCTGTGGCCCGGAGACGACGAGCTGCCCTCACAGGCAAAGATACTGTTCGATGCCGCAGCCGGCGGCAAAATGACCACAGATGGCCTGGCTCTGCTTGGTGCCCGACTCGCCAGCATGCTGCTCAAGGCTGCTTCCTCCTGACCGCCATCCCCATCCGGCTGTTGTCTCCCCGTTGAAAGCATAACTCCCTGGAATGAACAACCAGAAAACCAGAGGGGACCTGTGCCCGTTCATCGTTTAACGTTACAATGCCCCTTCCGACAAACTGATGTCAGGGAAAAAATATGCCTTCTGATCCCTCCAACATTTCACAAACCCTATCCCTCCGGCCGGCAAGCGATGAGGATTTACTCGATGTCGTCCAGCTTATACTTACTATTAACGAAGCAGAGGGCGACCTCGGAAATGCGACCTCTCCGGAGGATCTCATCAACTATTCGGTATATCAGGATTTCCAGATAAACCGGGACGCATTCATCATTCATACCTCAAATGGGGACCTTGTGAGTTACGGGGCCTTGTTCAACATACACCAGCACTGCAAACTCAGCGGCGATCTTTTTTTCTTCACGGACATCCCTGGAACTGCAGCAGCTGATTTGATGCTGGATGCCCTTGAAACTCGAGCACGGGAACACGTAGGACTGGCTCCTCCCGGCACGCGGGTCTACATGCAGCTTCCGCTGGATAACAAGAATGAAAACGGGAAACGATTCTTCGTTAAGAGAGGCTACACTCCCATCCGCTATTATTGGCGCATGGCAATCGAGCTGGAAAAGCCCCCTGCAATCCCTGTGCTTCCGGATGGATTTGAATTCCGCCCATTTATAAGAGACCGGCATGCAGAGTTGATCCGGCAGGCAAAGAACGAAGCATTCCAAAATCACTGGGAAAGTTATGAATGGACTTTTGAAGAATTTTCCCATTCTGTTTTCGAAAAGGATGGTTATGACCCTTCCCTGTGGTCAGTGATCTGGCATGGAGACGAAGTCGCCGGGTTTTCCATAAATCGCTTCAAGTCTGATACAGGCTGGGTGCAGACACTGGGCGTGCGTCCTGCGTATCGCTCTTTGGGCCTGGGGTTTGCCCTTCTGCTGGATTCATTTTCCAGTTTTTTTCAATCTGGAGAGAAGACCATCGGCCTGCTGGTGGATGCATCCAACCCGACCGGAGCAACCCGCCTGTACCGGAAAGCCGGGATGCAGGTGGTTTGTGAAGATGTCATTCTTGAAAAAGAACTGCGCCCCGGAGCCATCAGCGACAGCCTGCCCGCTGTATAACGATGCCCAGCCGCTTTTCCCTTACAGTATTACTGGCATTCGTGGTATAGTCTGCAGGATTTGCCTGCTTCAAGGCAAACCAACTCACGGCTTTTTTCGCCAGCAAACAGGCAGTAACGAGATAATTGGAAGGGCAATCCGCATAAATGACCGAACTCATCCTTATCCGCCACGGCCAGACAGAATGGAACCAGATCAAACGTTATCAAGGCCATACAGACATACCGCTGAACGATACCGGTATCGACCAGGCCCTGCAGCTCGCTGAACGGCTGCACAGCACACCCTTGGAAGCCGTGTATACCAGCGACCTGCAGCGGGCTTTTCTCACAGCCTCTTATCTTGCTGATTCAAGGTCTCTTGTCCCGGTTATCGATCAGCGCCTGCGTGAAATAAACCACGGCCAATGGGAAGGCATGCTGCACGGTGATATCCAGCGCCTATTCCCCGACCATCTTGCCCGCTTTGACAAGGATCCGATTAATGCTGCCGCTCCCGGCGGAGAGACGATAGGACAGCTTCAACAGCGTATGCTCAAAGCTGTGAACGATATTATTTGCGGTTTTCCAAACGGCCCGGTTGCCGTTGTATCGCATGGACTTGCACTGGCAACACTGCTTGCACAGCAACAAGAAGGTTCGCTGAATCATGTATTTGATCTGATCCCGGAAAATGCGGTTCCTGTGTACCTCCAGATAAATATCCCTCTTTAGAATATCCTCCTTTCTTAAGTGTTCCATTTCATTTTTTGCAAAATTTGTGGCACGAATCTTTCGTATTGACAGAAATAGCACTTTTGTTCTATACTTACAGAAATTCAGCACATTTGTTCTATTGGAGGTCAAAATGACGACCATGCATATCAGTCCCAGAGCACAGGAACTCCCATTTGGTTTGGACCGTTTATTTTCTCAACTTCGTTTCCGTCTCTCTCTCAGAAACATCTCTCTGTTCGGCGTGATCATCGTTGTCGCCCTGATAGCCTTTGAACTGTTCAACTTCAGTACCACAGAGTTCGCCCTGAATGACCTTCTCGGCAATCTGACTTTCATCGGGCTGCGCTGGTCCACCATTCTGGCGTTGGCTTTCTGTGGCATGGATTTTGCAGGTATTGCCAAGCTGCTGACGTTCGATAACAAGAAAACGCACTCCTTCGAGATATGGTATCTACTGGGTGCGTGGCTGCTGGCAGCTACCATGAATGCAATGCTCAGCTGGTGGTCCGTCTCACTGGCGCTGATCAGTCATGAAGGACTCGGTAATGAAGTGCTTGGCAGAGATGTATTGATATCAACAGTCCCATTTTTCGTTGCCGCACTCGTCGTTTTGCTCAGGATCCTGATCATTGGAACACTCACGCTTTCCGGAACTTCGATATTCTTGAACCGGACTGATACTCCGGAGAAACCTGCTGCCGACAGGGAAATCAAATCAAATACCGGGTTCGGGTCAAACGGCGCACAAACTAGAGATCAGCGCAAGAACTATCCTTCAGCACCTGGTGCCAGCCGGCTTCCCACCCGTTCTCCCATGACAGCACGGGCTGCCCACAGAAGGTAAGATGGCGTTTACAAAATCAAGCGCTCAGATATATAAATATGGAAGGCCTGCCGAACTGGATCTCCGCAGGCCTTCTTCAGCCGGTTACCACCACATTCTCATCGCCGTGTCTATTACGATGCTTGCCCTGTTTCTGATCAGCACAGGTTGGATCAGTTTGAAAAAGGCTATTCAGAAAGGTGTTCAACCCGTACAAATTTCTCCACCCGGGCCAATCATCCAGCTTTCCCATTTTTCAGACCCCTCGTTTTTAGCCAGTCCAATTGCTTCGCTCTTTACACCGGAGGTTCAGCAGTGGTCTGATGATATCCTGCGCTGGTCAGAAACCTACAACCTGGATCCCAACTTCATCGCCACGGTTATGCAGATTGAATCCTGTGGATATCCCGAAGCTCTATCGCGGGTTGGTGCTGAAGGGCTCTTCCAGGTTATGCCCTATCATTTTTCTGATGGTGAACACCCATATGATCCGGATATAAATGCACTTCGGGGTTTGTCATACCTGAAACGAAGTCTTGAGCTTGCAGGGGGAGATGAAAGGCTTGCCCTCGCCGGTTATAACGGCGGACACGGTGTGATTACCCTTTCGATGACAGACTGGCCGGAAGAAACTCGGCGCTATGTCTATTGGGGAACAGGGATTTACGAAGATGCCAGGAAAAATAAAACATCCAGCGACCGGCTTGATGAATGGCTCTCAGCCGGCGGTGCCGGGCTATGCGCCCAATCGAACTCCTTCAGTCAGCTGTCTGATGAATAAAAGCTGCAGATGCCTGAACTATCGGGCATGTTGTTTATTTTCAGCCCTTACTTTGCAGATTCCTATTCTTTCGTTGCCGAACCTGTATAAGCCGGAAGTGTTACTATAAAAACACTTCCTTCTCCCGGCGTGGATTGAACATCAATACTGCCCTGGTGTGCGGTGATTATCCAATGCGCTATCGACAGTCCGAGGCCTGCTCCTCCCAGTTTTCTTCGGTTGCGGCTGGGATCCGTCCGGTAGAAACGATCAAAAATATACGGAAGTGATTCGGCTGGGATACCCTCTCCCGTATCTTCAATCCTGATTTCCACCCGGTCGCGCAGACACTGTACGTTTATGGTGACCTGCCCGCCAGCCGGGGTAAAATCAATGGCATTAACCACCAGATTCAGAAAGACCTGTTTGAGCCGATCCCTGTCACCGAGCACTCTCGCCTGATCTTCTTCTCCCATAACAACATGAATCTGATCTCCTGCCAGCATTTTAGCCTGCTGGAAAACTTCCAGCAGCAGGGTGTCTAGTTCCACAACCCTCTTTTCCAATGACATCTCACCTTGTTCTGCACGGTTTAGAAAAAGCAGATCTTTCACCAGCCGCGACATTCGTTCGCTCTCTTTTATCATTGAACTCAGCGCAGGTTTATCGATCCTGTCGATCTTCTGTATGTACGCCAGGTTACCCATAATCGTTGTCAACGGTGTGCGAAGTTCATGGGAAACATCTGTCATAAATTGTTGCTGGGATTCAAATAATTTTTGCAATCGATTCAGAGTCTCATTAAAGGCGTGGACCAGTCTGCCGACCTCATCATTTCTTATAGATCTTGTTTCAATCCGCAGCGAAAGATTTGCGGATTGGGTAATTGCTTCGGCTGTATCGGTTGCCTGTTTTAATGGAAACAGAGCATTACCTGTAGCCGACCAGATAATTACAGCTCCCAGAAGCATTGCGCCTACTCCTCCACCCACAAGTATGAGTAGAAGAGTGCGCTGTGCATGATCAACAGCATTCAAGGATGACGCAAGCTGATAATACGCAATGATCGATCCGTCTTCTTCCCTGGAAACAGGAACACTGAATACGCGCAGCCGTGAAGTTCCAAATTCTGCGATAGAAAACTGCGGATAGGAAACAGGAAGAACTCCCATATCCATTGGATCTTCCATACCCATCAGATTCTGTGATTGCCGGATGAGTTCCATATTCGTATCTATAACTTGAACATAAACATTTGCAGTCAGGTCCAGCTCCAATTGGATAAGAGAAAGCGGGACTCCGCGAACCTGCAGGATGCTTGCCAGGACCATGTTTTCTGCAGTTCGTTGAAGCGTTGAATCGATTTGCCGTATCATGTTTATTGACAACAGTGAATACACTGCTGTGCCGAACACAAGTAAAATGCTGGATAGTGCCGCAAGATACCAGATGGTGAGGCGGGATCGAAGGCTCATATATCCTCTCTCAGTACGTATCCGACTCCCCGTACAGTATGGATCAACCGCGTTTCACCTGCTTCCTCAATCTTCTGACGAAGGTAGCGAATATAAACTTCGATAATGTTGCTGTCTCCACCAAAATCGTAACCCCAGACCCGATCATAAATCACGGATCTGGCCAGAACCTGTCTGGGATTCTGCATCAATAATTCCAGCAATTCATATTCCTTCGCTGTCAGTTCAATCACTCGTTGGCCGCGATGAGCAAGATGAGTGCCGGTGTCCAGAATTAAATCCTCAAACTGATACACATCTGTTTTATCCCTCGACGTGCGGCGAAGCAGCGCCCTGATGCGTGCCATAAGTTCATGGGGATCAAATGGCTTGGTTAGATAGTCGTCAGCACCCGAATCCAGACCCTGGACTCGATCCGGCACGGTATCGCGTGCTGTTAACATCAGGATGGGAGTATCTTTCTGTTCCCGGATATCCCTGCATACATCCATCCCATCTCTGCCCGGAAGCATCAGGTCCAGGATTATCAGATCAAAATCTTGTTCCAGGGCTTTACCTGTCCCGGCAATACCGTCCTGAGCAGAATCAATGCGATATCCATCAAGGACCAACCATCTCTCCAGAATATTGACTATTTCATCATCGTCTTCAATGATCAGGATTCTTTCCTTCATACTTTTCTCCTGATTATTCAATCATTTGTATAGGAGGTCACCACACCCACATTATAGTATCCCTTGGGGACAGAAAAAGTTAGTATCCTGTGAGAGAGCTGCGGTCCTGTTGAATCAACTGCAGAGGATTAATCATTCTGTTAAAAGCAAACAGGGCCGCAAAATTTTGCGGCCCTGTTTATGGATTCGTTTTAAGGGAATCTCAGGCCAGTTCGACTGTTGCGCCAGCTGCTTCCAGCTTGGACTTAGCGTCGTTTGAAGCCTCTTTGCCGGCCTGCTCGAGAACTTTCGCGTTAGCTGTTTCAGCAAGTTCTTTCGCATCCTTCAAACCGAGGCTTGTGATCTGGCGGATAGCCTTAATGACGTCAATCTTCTTAGGGCCGACATCCTTAATAATCACATCAAACTCAGTCTTTTCTTCTTCGGGCTCTGCAGCAGAAGCAGCAGGAGCAGCAGCCATTGCCATAGGAGCCGCTGCCGATACACCCCATTTTTCTTCAAGCATCCTGGTAAGTTCTGCTGCTTCCAGAACAGTCAATGCACTCAGCTGTTCAACCAGTTTTTCTAAATCTGCCATTATATTTTCTCCTCAGCATTAATATGCCAGTAATTTCTTTTTTTTTTGCTGCGCCAATTTTACGCTGCGGCAGCCTCTTTCTCAGAATAAGCGTTGAAAACATTTACAACCTGTCGAATGGATCCAGCAAGAGCTCCAGCGATTCTGGTGGCCGGTGTTTGAAGCAGCCCAAGGAACTGGGCCTGTAGAACCGGCAGCGGCGGCAGGTCGGCCAGCATGCGAACCTGCTGTGGGCTGTAAACCTGTCCTTCAAAGTAACCGCCCTTGATCGTTATTGAATCCAACTCATTAGCGATCCCGGATAGAGCCTTTGCCACGCCAGGAATATCGTCATAGGCAAAACCGATCATTGTCGTGCCCAGCAGGTATGATGCTGGCAGTTCAATCCCAGAGTCTTTCAGCGCAATCGCAGCAAGGGTGTTCTTCACAACATACAGCGTTCCACCAAGTTCCCTGATAGTGTGACGCAGTGTTTCCAGGTGTTTTACCGTGATACCTGAGTAGGAAACCATGAAAAAAGCAGATGAAGTGGAGATTTGCTCTTTATAGAGATCCAATAATTCGTTTTTCTTTTCGCGTTTTATTGCCAAATTGATTCACCTCCTTTCAAAATAAAAGTCTTTGCATCGCTTCAGACGAAGGTGCAAAGACTCAGACATTACATCCTAACCTGGTAAGTATTACCAGGGAGTCTTCACCTCGGCAGGAAATTAAGCCTGTTCAGTCCGGCACCTGCTGTCTTTGGCGAAGCTGAATTGTACTTGTGAACCAGAGTAATTTACATTTCCCGAATCTGGCTCAGGTCAATACGGATTCCAGGTGCCATTGTTGCAGTAACTGAGACCCGTTTGATATACATACCCTTGACGGAAGCCGGTCTTGCTTTTCGGATAGCTTCCATCAGCACAGACATATTATCATAAAGCTGGTCGACTTCAAAGGATGCCTTCCCAAATGGAATATGCAGGTTTCCTGTTCGGTCAACCCGGAATTCCACACGGCCTGCCTTCAACTCCTCAATCGCCCGAGGGATATCCTCGTCCTGCACAACTGTACCGGCTTTAGGGTTCGGCATCAGCCCGCGCGGACCAAGCACACGACCCAACCCGGCCTTACCAATCTTACCCATCAAGGTTGGTGTTGCGACAGCGGCATCAAAATCAAGCCAGCCGTTCTTTATCTTTTCTATCATTTCATCATCTGCGATAAAATCCGCCCCCGCCTGTTCAGCAATTCGGGCGCCTTCGCCGTCAGCAAATACGACTACCCGTACAGTCTTGCCAAGCCCATGCGGAAGCATGACTGTTTCCCGGATTGCCTGATCAGCGTGTCGGGGATCTACACCCAGACGGACATGGAGTTCTACCGTACCATCAAAACTGGTGTATGAAGTTTCCTTTACCAGCGCAATTGCTTCTTTGGGGCCGTAAAACATGTTGCTGTCAATTTTAGCAGCGGCTTCCCGATACTTCTTTCCATGCTTAGCCATAATCTCTCCTCGTGGTTTTCGCGGGCAAATTCATAATGCCCTCCCACCATTCTTTCAGTCTACTACAAGAATACCCATGTTTCGGGCTGTGCCTTCGATCTGCCGCATGGCACCTTCAATATCCACAGCATTGAGGTCAGGCATTTTTATCTCAGCAATTTCCTTAACCTGTGCCCGACTCACCTTTCCCACTTTGTCGCGATTGGGTTCAGATGAACCGCGTTCAACGCCGGCTGCTTTTCGCAGAAGCACAGCGGCTGGTGGGGTTTTCAGAATAAACTTGAATGAGCCATCAGAAAAAATGCTGATTTCGGCAGGAATGATTTCACCTGCTTTACTCTGAGTACGGGCATTATATTCCTTGCAAAACTGCATCAAATTGATCCCGTGTGGTGCCAGGGCGGGTCCAATCGGTGGTGCCGGATTTGCCTTACCTGCTTCAATTTGCAGGCGTACGACTGCCTTTAATTTCTTTGCCACAACAAGACTCCTTTCGTGGTAATGGCGGATGCATATTACATCCTCCCACAGGGGCTCCAACCCCTTTAACGCTTAAGCTTTTTCAACCTGCAGGAAATCTAATTCAACAGGTGTTTCTCGTCCAAAAAAGGAAACCATAACACGGACCTTATTCTTTTCCATGTCAATCGCCTCTACGGTGCCAATAAAATCGTTGAAAGGCCCATCAATAATTCGGACTTTCTGGTTCAATTTGAAAGTCACCTTGATTCTCGGCGAATCGGCTTCCATTCGTCGAATGATCTGGGATACTTCCTGAGTAGTAAGCGGCGTGGGGTCATTTCCCATACCCACAAATCCGGTAACTCCGGGGGTATTACGCACCACATGCCAGGACTCATCTGTCAGAATCATCTGAACAAGGACATACCCCGGGAATACGCGGCGCTCAAATTTCCTCCGCTTACCCTCTTTGACCTCAATTTCTTCCTCAGTTGGTACAACCACGTCAAAAATGAGGTCTTTCATTCCCATGGATTCTATTCGTTGTTCAAGATTATGTTCAACCTTGTTTTCATAACCGGAATAACAATGAATCACATACCAGGAGCGGCCGTCGACTTCTTCGGGTGCCGCTTCTTCCAGAGCTTCTTCTTCCTCTTCTTCCGGTTCCTTAATCTCCTCGATTGGAACCAGCATCTCAGCAGGCTTCTCTACAGGCTGCTGAGCCCATTCAGGTAGTTCAGGACCCTGAACGGGAGTGAACGACGGAAAAGGTTGTTCCTGCTCTTCCCCGGAATTTTCCTCATTCGATTCGGATTCGTTTTCGAGCATCTGCTCAGTCATTGTTATTCCTTGACTCGTTAAACCAGAGTAATGACAAACGCGATCAATTTTCCAAACGCAAAATCTGCAAATCCGAGATAGGCACTCATTACAACAAGCACCGCAACTACGATCCATGTAAGGTGGATCGCTTCCTTGCGAGTAGGCCAGTTGACCCGCTTTAACTCGGTAAATGCCAGGTGGAAATAATTAAACACCCCACCTTTTTTCTTCTTTGCTTTTACATTTTTCTTTGCCACAATCATTCTCCTCAGACCAAACGACGCCGTCCTCAGGACCGACGTCGTTATTTCAGACAGGCCAGGCAGGAATCGAACCCACAACCCCCTGTTTTGGAGACAGGTGCTCTACCAATTGAGCTACTGGCCTATATGGGCTGTATAGTACCAGCCCTACTTGGTCTCACGATGCAGCGTATGTTTTCGGCATCGCTTGCAATACTTCTTAATTTCCATACGACCCGGATCATTCCGTCGGTTCTTTTCAGTCGTATAGTTTCTTTCCTTACACTCGGTACATTCCAGCCTGACAACAGGCCTCACATCTTTCTTAGCCATAATTGATTAATCGCAGTTCCGTTATCCGCTGCGACGCTCCTATTCTACTCTAAAATTTCCGTGATTCTACCGGCACCGACAGTCAGGCCGCCTTCACGAATAGCGAAGGTCGAACCCTTTTCCAATGCCACCGGTGTAATC
>JAFGNH010000018.1 GCA_016927115.1 Anaerolineales bacterium
CTGCCGGCATTGATTTTATCCGTCCACCCTATTCGACTCACCCCTTTCAGATGATACAATCGGTGTATTCGTGCCTGTAGTGAGGATGGTATGGAGCAACGAACAACCGGGCTGATTGCTGCCGTGCTTGCTGGCGTTGTCAGCTGTTTTTGCGCTGGTATATTGCTGCTGTTGACTGGCCTGCTGGCAGGATTGTCGCTGCCGTTCCTTAAGGGCGGCCTGCTGGCAGGAAGCGCTGCGCAAGCTACCATGCTGCCGTCACCGACACCTACACAGGATGTCAGCAGCGGGGTTGCCACGATGGACGAGGCGCAGATAACCCCTTCCCCATATGCGGCTATGCTGGACGAAGCTGAAAATATCCAACAGCAGGTTCAGCTGCTGCGCGGTCTTGAGCCGTTTTCTGCGCTGGAATGTACATTCATCTCTTTCGATGAACTCAATCAGTTGATGGAGCAGGATTCCCCTGTGCTCGGCATGGCGGAAGAAGATGCGATCACATTCCAGGCACTGGGGCTGTATGATCCGCAATATACGGCTCCTCTTGAAGACGAGATTCCAGCAGATGTTCTGCTGGCGGTTCTTGATGAGCAGAGCTCCGGCTGTTCTGTCTTGCTGCAGGAGGATCAGGCTGGCTGGCAGGCAGATTACGCCCGCAGTTATGTGCGTGCTCTGCTCCGGCAGCACCACTACACCAATACGGATACAGACTGCACTCTTTTCCTTCCGGATTATGACTCCTGCCTCGCACAGCGGGCGTTGCTCGAAGGCGATGTTTTCCTGCTTACCCGCCAGTGGCAGCGGCAGTTCGGTGAGCCGGAATGGCCGGAGCCTGAACTGATTGAATACCCTCAATCTGACTCATTCCTGAGCAGAATGGCTTCCTTCCCCTTCCTGTATGGCTATAACTATGTCCAGCAGGCTTATCTTGAGAAGGGCTGGGCTGGTGTCGATGCGTTATACAGCCAGCCGCTGAACACCACCCGGCAGATCCTTCATTCAAACAGCAGAACCAGTACGGACCCGGTCGGGCTTGAACCGCTGCAGGATATCAGCGGAACTCTCGGGCCGGATTGGGACCTTGTAAAACAGGGCTCAATGGGAGAATGGCTCATCCACCTGTTCCTCAATACGGAACTGCCGGAGGAAGAGACACTGGAGGCAGCCGCGGGATGGGATATCGATATATATCAGGTGTATCAGAACACGACATCTGGTGAGTTAATCCTGATCTGGGCTGCACAGTGGAAGAACATTCCAGCTGTATACACGGCACGAAAGGCGATCCGGGATTTCGCTGAAGGATTTTATGGTGAGGTACGCAGAATTTCTCCGGATGAGGTTCTTGTTGAATCCAGTCCTGCTGCACGGATTGAACGCAGCAACCTGCAGACCCTTTTTATTACCGGCCCGGATCCGGAATTGGTGGAACTGGTACGCGAACGGCTGAAATTCCCTTTCAGGAGCCAATAGTATGCCGCTTGACACGGCCCGAGTACAGGCCATCTTTTTCGACATCGACGGAACCCTGGCGGATACCGATGATGCCATGGTCCAAAGAATCGCCAGGATGCTTAAACCGGCTGCGTTTCTATTTAAAAAGCGGGACCCGCACCCGTTTGCCCGGTGGGCGGCGATGACGGCTGAAGGGCCGGCGAACTTATTCTACGGCACAACAGATCGCCTCGGGTTGGATGAGCTTACCTCCCCGGTTGTGGATTGGTTGCACAACCTGCGGGGCGAGGGCAAGCCCAAACACTTTCTGCTGATCCCCGGGATTATGGAAATGCTCGACAATCTGCGCAGCCGTTATCCGCTGGCGGTGGTGACTGCCCGCGACCAGCGCGGTGCAGAAGCGTTCATCAGGCAGTACGATCTGGAACCGTATTTCAAAACCGTTGTCACGGCCCGTACCTGCCGCCGAAGTAAGCCGCACCCGATGCCGGTGCTGGCGGCGGCTGAAGCGCTTGGTGTGCCGGTGGAGGCATGCCTGATGGTTGGGGATACCACCGTGGATATGCGTTCAGGACGGGCGGCAGGGGCACAAACAGTCGGGGTGCTGTGCGGCTTTGGTACACGAGATGAACTGGTGAAACACGGCGCTGATGTTATCCTGGAAACTACGGCTTCTCTGCATGAAATGCTGCCTGAATGACAGGGAATCTTATGCCTGGTGAGCCATCGAGTCATACCCCTCAGCCATCCCTGGCAACCGCGTTGCCCGGCCGGATAACCCGGAGCCGCGGCAGGCTGATTCTGTCCTTCCTGCTGCTGACCGTTCTGTTCGCACTTGCCTATGCCCAGTCTCCGCTGTACACATCCAATCAGAACCAGTATTTCCTGCGCGGTGCAGCTGATGCCGGGATTGGGGACCTCGCTGATGACTGGCTGGTAAGTACGAAGGATTCCACACCGGTGTTTTCCCTACTGGTCCAGGTTGTGTTCCGATACCTGCCCCCCGCAGCGTTCTATCTGATCTATGCGCTGCTGCTGGGTGTGTATCTGGTTTCACTCATCGGTATTATTCTCACTTTGCAGCCTGAGAGAAATCCGCGGTATACGCTGCTTCTGGCGACCCTGCTTATTGGGCTGCACAGCGCAGCGCTGCGATACCTGTTGGCGCGTATCCCCGGCGAACACTGGGAATACCTGCTCGAGGCCGGATTTGCCGGCCAGAGGCTGCTTGGAGCGGTGCTTCAGCCGAGTTCGTTTGGTGTGCTGCTGATCCTTTCCGTCTTGCTCTACCTGCGCAGAAAACCTTTCGCCGCAGTGGTTGTGGCGGTGCTGGCAGCCACGGTGCATCCTACCTACCTGCTCAGCGCAGCCGCGCTGACCCTTGCTTACATGGTGGGGGTTTGGCTTGAGACGCGGCAGCTTAAAAAGCCGGTGTTGATCGGATTGGCCGCCCTCGCAGCAGTGCTGCCGATGCTTGTGTATGTGTTGAGCTCTTTCAGCCCTTCCTCGGCGGAGATGACCCGTGAGGCACAGGAACTGCTGGTTAACTTCCGTATCCCTCAGCATACACAGATAACGCTGTGGTTCGACACCACGTCCGTGCTAAAACTGCTGCTGATTGCTGGTGCACTGCGGCTTACCCGCAGGACACGCCTCTTCCCGCTGCTTATGGTACCGACCATTGTGATGGTGCTGCTCACCGCTCTCCAGGTGGTTTTGGACAGCAATCAGCTGGCACTGCTGTTCCCGTGGCGGCTTTCCACCTGGCTTGTTCCCCTGGCCCTGGCGGTGGTAACCGGTAAAGCGCTTTGGCGGCTGATGCAGAAAAGTGGGAAGCTGCAAACGCTGCCGTGGGTCCCTGCGGCATGTATAGTATTAACTCTCATGCTGGCAGCTGCCGGATGTGTCAAGTTCCGGATCGAGAGTCAGCGCCAGGCTGAAGATCCTGCAAACCCGATGATGGCTTTTGTGCGCGAGCACAGTGAGGGCGGCCAGGTCTACCTCATCCCACCCAAACTGCAAACCTTCCGGCTGGAGACGGGCGAACCGGCGATGGTCGATT
Source organism: Anaerolineales bacterium (assembly GCA_016927115.1). Taxonomy (GTDB): domain Bacteria; phylum Chloroflexota; class Anaerolineae; order Anaerolineales; family E44-bin32; genus JAFGNH01. The sequence goes on from JAFGNH010000018.1 coordinate 3,518, forward strand.
TCAAATCCATTCCTTATTCAGACCGTGAGGTGCTGCAGTGGTATGGCCGTGTAAAGCTGGCACAGCATTTCTACAGGGATAAGATCGAATATATAAGCTGTGATCTGCTCAAAGAGGCGGCGGAAGCCTATGACGTTACCCATGTTGTACTCGGGGAAAACCAGCTGGGTTTAAGCTGCCCGGCTCTGGTGGAGTTGTACCGTGATGGTTCCTATGGGGTGTACCGGCTGCAGTGGCAGTCCCGGTAAAAACTTCCCGCAGGAAAACGACGTTCCTGGATATGTCCCAACCTGTATGAAAATCCTGGCAACCGCAGGACTATCTCCAAATAAAAGAAACCCGCAGAATCCGCTGCGGGTTTCTTTTGCTTCGTGCCGAGCCTTTTTCAGGAGGCTATTTGCTCAATTTGAGGGTGCAGGTCTGGTGCCCCGCAGGGACAGACTCTAGTCACCCGATATTTGTATATACTGTTGTCTCCTGAGCCTGGATTTCGGTCACTTGCAGCATTATAGTAGCAGAACCAGGTAGAGTTGTCTCTAAATGAGACGTAAAAGGAAACGGAAAAAAGCGTAAACATTCAAGCCGGGCGTTACCGAAAAGGTCGTTGTACTCCCTGTCAAAAAAAGGCAGAATAATAGAAGATCTTACTCGTAGAGAGGCACAGTTATGACAAAAAAGAAGATTGTATCCCGGTCAACCCGGGTTGATGCAGATAAACAGAAGCGTAAAGCAGAAAAAGGCACCCGGGAAAAATACCAGGGGACCTTTGAGGCGGAGTGGACATGCACATCCTGCGGCAGGGAGCATATTCCCGGCAGCGAAAAGATCTGCCCGGCCTGCAGTAATCCTCGCCAGACCGGTGAGGATTACAGGGAGCCCGATTCCGGGCATGAGTACCTGAGCAAGGAAAAGCTGGCCGACCTCGGAGTGGATCCCGGGCAGCATCTTTCCGACGAAACCTGTCGCTACTGCCAGGCGAAAATCAAGCCGGGTACCCAGGTGTGCCCAAACTGCGGTGCCAGCCTGGCCGATACCGGTTACAATGCCCGGCGCTGCCCCGCTTGCGAGCGGGAAACTAATGAACTTATTTGTCCAGGCTGCGGAGCGGAGACGGTTGTCAAACCGAAGCGCGGTGAACTCGATTTGAAAAAGGTGCGCACGGTTAAAAAACTCGGGCTTGCAGCTGTGCTGGGCATCGGCGGATTTCTGGTGCTGTGCCTGGCAGCGGCGTTATTCCTGCTGATCCCCAAGGATAAGCCTGCCCTTGTCAGCGCCGTTTCCTGGACGAGCACGATCGAACTGGAACGGTACGAATACAATCGCCATGAAGGCTGGTCGCTTCCCGAAGGTGCCGACCTTGTAAGCTCTACGATGGCTGTGCACCACTACGACCAGGAGCTTACCGGCTATGTTACCGATTGTTCGTGGGAGCAGCAGGTTTCCGGGTACGAGCAGGTTTGTGACATGGAACAGGTCTGTGAAACGGTGTCTGTGTATGATTACACCGAGACCATCTGTTATGATGACGGGACCTGTGACGATATCGACCATTATCGTGATTCCACCGAGTGCCACGATGAAACAGTATGCTCGGATGAGCCGGTATACGAGCAGGTGGAGGTGTGCAGGGAGGTACCGCAGTATGTTGATGTGCCGGTTGAGCAGTTGTCGTATACCTATGATATCTGGGAGTGGGAGCCGGTTGACCCGGTGACACTGACCGGGAGCACTACAACACCTGCCTGGCCTGAGGTTCCTCAGGAAAACACGATACAGGAGGCGCAGGACGGCCGCAGCCAGGAATGTGAGGTAACGCTGGTAACCGAAAAAGGAAAAACTGTTATCTATCAGCCGCCGTGCTATGATCTCTGGCTTTACGAGGAAGGTACTGAGTGGAAAGTAAGAACGGCAGGGAACGAAGTCCTGGATATAGCTCCGGCGGAGTAACCCACAGATAAGAGGAGAAGGGCGATGAATGAATTTCAGACAACCACAACATATTTCAAAAAGGCAGGAAAAGAAAATACCGAACGTGCGCTGGAACTTGCGAGGGCACGGGCAGAAAAACTGGGAATACAGAAAGTGCTGGTGGCTACAACAGAAGGCAGCACCGGAGCACTGGCAGCACAGCTGTTCCGCGATCTTGATGTTATTGCAGTTACCCATTCAACAGGGTTCAAAAAAGCCAATGAACAGGAGCTGCAGGAAGAGAACCGGGCAGCGATCGAAGAAGCTGGAGCCACAATCCTGACCTGCCAGCACGCATTCGGTGGTGTAAACCGCGCCGTGCGCAAGAAATTCGATACAACCGAGCTGGATGAAATAATCGCCCATACGCTGCGGAGATTCGGCGAAGGTATGAAAGTAGTGGTAGAGACAGCGATGATGGCTGCGGATGCCGGCCTGGTACGGACCGATGAGGCAGTGATGTGTATCGCCGGCACCGGGCGCGGGGCAGATACTGTGGTGATCCTGCAGCCGGCCAATGCACAGACGTTCTTTGAGATAAGGATCCTGGAAATCATCTGCATGCCGGCTCCTGCCCATCCAGCCTTCGCGGATTAACTGTGTAAACTCTATTCACAGCCTTGTTTGTCCGGTATGTTCCATTTTCTTTGCGTATATTGGAATGAGCTGCCAACATCCAGATCCGTCTTATATGACCCCCCTTCTTCGTTATACTTATTATGAATGTGTTCTGGAATCGGAGAGGAGACGCCATGTATAACAGGTTGATTATTAATATCAAGCCTATGGGCTTCAACTGGGAGACCACGGATCCGTTTCTATTCTGTGTGCATCATCTTGATGCGTATCCTGCAGGGAATGACCTGCTGGGGCCGGATGCTTCGCTTGCAGGAAGAAATCTCGGCCAGGATTTTACCCCACAGGATGGCTGGCGTATGTATCATGGAGAAACGGTGCCGGGTTTTCCCGCGCATCCGCATCGGGGATTTGAGACGGTCACCGTTGTGCTGAAGGGTTTTGTCGATCATTCCGATTCACATGGTGCTGCCGGGCGGTACGGCCAGGGTGATGTGCAGTGGATGACTGCCGGCGCCGGCCTGCAGCATGCTGAAATGTTTCCTCTGCTTAACACAAAAGAGCCCAACCCGCTGGAGCTTTTCCAGATCTGGCTGAACCTGCCGCGTGAGCGCAAGTTTGCTGAGCCGCACTACAAGATGCTCTGGTCAGAAGATATTCCTGTCTACCAAATGAAAGATCAACAAGGACGGGGCGTGGATGTGACGGTGATTGCCGGCTCGATAGGCGAGGTGTCTGCGCCGGAACCCGCCCCGGATTCCTGGGCTGCTGATCAGAAGAATGAGGTCGGGATCTGGTTGATCGGATTGGACGCCGAAACGAAGTGGATTCTGCCGGCAGCCTCACCGGAAATCAACCGCACACTCTATTTCTACCGCGGGGACGGGATCCGTATGGCAGGAATCGATATCCAGCCGTACCACTCGGTTGAACTCCTCGCCGACGAGCCTGTGATCCTGGAGAATACAGGTGAAAAAGCCTTCCTGCTGCTTCTGCAGGGGAAACCCATCCAGGAGCCGGTTGTCCAGCACGGGCCGTTTGTAATGAACGAAACCGCTGAAATTCACCAGGCATTTGCCGATTACCGCCGGACACAGTTCGGCGGCTGGCCCTGGCCGGTGTATGACCCTGTCCATCCACCGGAGAAGGGGCGCTTTGCGAAGTTTGCGGATGGGGGTGAGGAGAATCGATAGGCAGGCCTGTCAAAAACTCCTGGAGAGAGGCGGATCAGGATACTGCCGACGGCTCCCGGGGTTTGAACCGCTTAACGGATGTTGAGTGGAAACAACTCCGGATGGGCTTCCAGCAGGGCCAGTACATCGAGGATGGTCTGTGCCGTCTGTGTCAGTGCCCGAATCTCGACAGCATCTGCAGTATCACCGGCGGTATGGTAGCGAAGGGATTCCTCCCCACCTGTCACCTGCAGCCCGGTTGCGGGAATGTCGTATTCGAGGAAGGGGGCGAAGTCACCACTTCGCAGCGAATACCAGAGCGGCTGCGCCTGAGGGTTCACCTGCCTGATCAGATCGTTGAGGCGAAAATCCGCTTCCCGGGAGAACAGTACTCCGTCTTTGCCGGCATACCGCAGCGTATCCCCCGCACCAACCATATCCAGGGATATCACCGCAGTCTGGCTGTCCGGCGGCAGGGAGCGTGCGTGGGCACGGGCACCGTGCAGGCCGGCTTCTTCCGCTCCGGTAAACAGGAACGCGAGGCTAAAAGGCGGGGATGGATGGGAAGCGAAAGTTTCAGCAAGGGCAAGTACCAGCCCCACTCCGGACGCATTATCGTTGGCGCCGGGGGAGTGAAAACCGCCCTTTGTGAGCTGCTCAACAGCTTCAGAAAATATCAACCAGACACCGGCAACAACGGCAATTACGGTCGCAGCGGCAGAAACCGGACGGGGAAGCACCAGCCCGGCAAGTTTTACCAGGCCCAGCGCGGCCAGCAGCAGCGCTGCCCGTTGAGCGATATCCATCGTCAGGCCACGCAGCTTCAGCAGCAGGGGGTGGTCAAGGACGGCGGCTTTACCGCTGTCGACATGGGCACACAGGATCAGGACAGGATGATTGTTGCTTCCAGATAAAGCGTATACGTTGCTGGAGGGTGTGCTGCCGCCCGAACGGCGATTCCACCAGCGGCCGAGATCCGGTGCCAGGGCCAGAATCAAAGGAAGAAGGAGTGCCGGCAGCGGAGTGCGGTCGAGGACGGCGTACAGCAGGAAGAGAAAACCGGCAGCACTGATCCATGGAGTAAAGATTGGATGTTGAAAGGAAAATACATTTCGCTCGGATTCAAGCCCGAATGAGGACAGCTGTTCCTGGATATAGTCCTGTGCCTGCTGCTCTTCAAGGGAGCCGGGCGGGCGTCCCCCTATTGTTTCGCTTAAGAAGCTGACAAACTCCATTGCGCGTGCAGCCAGCTTTTCAGCGGGGGGTATCGGAGGATGCTCCGGATTGTTCTCCCGGTCAGTCATGCTTAACCACCGTGATGAATCGCGGCAGTTTGTATGTAAAGAGAGGGGATTCGAAGTTGATGGAGGCGGATACATCCAACCCGATTGAATCAAGCATGGCGTGCTGGCTGTCCCGCTCTTCCTCACCCTGGTTCACCAGAATCAGGAGCCCTGCCGGCTGCAGGGTTTCATACGCATCCAGTAAAAGCTGCTGAGGATTGTAGAAACGTGCCGGCAGGCCCCATTTCAGATGTTCTTTGCGGGTTACAAACGGAAACAGCATCAGTGCCAGATGGCAGCTGGCTGTGTTCGGACTAAAGGCATCAGGGTGATAGGTCACGCCGGGAAGGCCATCGATATGGGCCTGGGCATGGTCCAGACGGGAATAGAGGTCTGCATACAGGCGGAACGCGTCTATTTCGTATCCGTCCAGCTTTACATGCCGTGGCTCCGGGGCCTTCCACCAGGCGAGCAGTGCATAGAGGGCCTGTATGTAGAACCAGTGTGAAACCCCGATATCAACAGCAGAGATTACTTCAGGAAGGTTTACCGGAACAACCTCAAGCGCTGTTTCAAGCAAATGCAGATAGTAGATCGATTCCTGATAGTGGGTTTTTCGGCTGGAGTGGTAGTAGGTTGTCAGGTGATAGTCCGTACGCAGGCGGATTTCCAGCTTCAGTGCCCGCTGCCGCAGGCTGTCCGGGAGGTTATGAAAGAGGTCTTCCTTGGATTCGTTCTTGAATTGAAGCCCTTTTCTGGACAAGCGAAGCTGGTTTCGCAATGGATAGTCCATCCAATTGCGTACGACGTTAAAAAAAGACATACTCTTCTCCAATCGAACCACACAAGGTCTGGTGGTTGTGAGAAACTCGAGAAGAAGTGTAACAGATGTGGTCTGAAACTTGAACGTTGATACTGTGTAATCAAGCCGCGATTCTATTCTAGCGGGTACAATAGAGAAAGAACAACCCTTATTGGGTTGTAGTTTTGGGACAGTCTCTGCAGATCATTTCCGGATGGACATGCGAATACTTTATCAAAGAGGAAACGGATGGCGGAACAATCTCAGTCTGTAAAAAATTTGGCCAACAGGCTTGTCAGCGTAGAAGACCATCAAGCTGCCTGGGCGGAGGATTACAGGGCGGAAGCTGAGCTATTGAGGGATGTTTTTGGCGGTCTGCTTGTGAGAATTCACCATATTGGCAGCACCTCCGTGCAGGGGCTGGCTGCCAAACCGGTCATAGACATTCTGATAGAGGTCCGCAATCTTGAGAAGGTTGATACGCTAAATGAAAGAATGCTGGCATTGGGATATGAGGCAAGGGGTGAATACGGAATCCCGCAGCGTCGCTTCTTTCCGAAAGGCGGCAATCAACGGAGTCATCATGTGCATGTGTTTCCTGCAGGCCATTCTCGTGTTCGGCAGCATCTCCTGTTTCGCGATTACATGCGGACGTTTCCGGAAGAAGCCCGGGTTTATGCTCAATTGAAACAGTCGCTGGCGAAACAATATCCACATGATATTGATGGTTACTGTGATGGCAAGGACGAATTCATAAAAGAGATCGACAGGCGGGCAGCTTTATGGGCAGAAGAGAACACAGTCCTGCAGCCTCCTGAGGAGTGTATTGTGAAATGAACCGATCAAGCGTTTATTTGCTGACTCTGATACTGCTGACAGGGTGTGTGCCATTTCAAACGGCCGAGCCGACCGCTGTTGTTGAGGCTGTTCCACCCACAGCACAACCCCCGACAGCTACCTGGACAAACAGCCCTGAACCAACGCATACCTCTTCGCCAACGTACACTCCGGCCCCACCAACGCAAACACCGGCACCGACCCAATCCCTTACGGCTGTGGTCAGCGTACAACGCATCAACCTGCGAAGAGGCCCCGGGACGGTATTCCCGATCCTCGATTCTCTCGAGGAGGGGACTGAAGTTATTGTGCTGGGTAAAGCATTGGGCGAACAGTGGGTAAAAGTGGCTGTCCCGTCAGAGGAAGAAGGTGAAGGCTCTTCAGAAGAAGAGTCTTCCCTGACAGGCTGGATGCTGGCTGATTTTCTGGACCTTGGCACACCGGTAGAATACCTTGGATTCACTGATGTGAACCAGGCCTGGCTGATTGAAGGGAAAGTACTGGAAGAAGACGGCACCCCTGTGGATGGGGTGGACATTGCTGTCAGCCAGGGGCTTGGTGCGGATGAACTGCGAACCGATACCTTCACCCTGGAAAATGGCCGTTTTTATGTCTATCTGCCATGGGAGAGTGCCGGGATCTGGCAGGTGGAGGCGGTTGGCTTGCGTTGTGAGAGCCGATTGATGCTGGAAAACTGCCGGCTTAAGGCCGGTTATTATCTCAGCATCCCCCGGATGAACGTTGAGGTGCCGAGCGACACGCCGCTGCTGCTTCTGTTTGCATACAGTGAAGGGGGCATTCAAGGGACGGTATATGTAAATGGTGAGATTAAGGAAGGGGTGCGCATACGTGGCGACTCGGCCTCAGGGGCGTTCTCCTGGGATTTCACCGAAAATAATGGCAATTATGAACTGGCACTGGGAGAAGGTGTGTGGACGGTATATGCCGTGGATGGTGAAACCGGGCTTGAGAGTGATTCCATGACGGTGGCGCTTGGTGCCGGACAGCTGCTGACAGACGTGGATTTTGATATTCGTTAATGCAGGAATAAATTTCCTGAACAGTGCAGGGGCCGACACGGTACAAGGAGAATGTCGACCCCTGATGGATTCCCGGATACCTCCGTTTGTTTGTCGTCCTTGTTGAACCAGCCCGGGAACCACCTGCCCTACAAGGTTCATTACTTACAGCCCGAATCGGACCAGGCCGTTTTTGCGTGCCGCAAACCACAGGGCTCCATCCGGACCAACAGCA
>JAFGNH010000145.1 GCA_016927115.1 Anaerolineales bacterium
AGGGAATCTATCCAGGCTGTTATCCTGTGAAACCGATGGCAGCGCTATTTCGAGAGTCCTTTTGAACCTGCCTCTGTCGATCTGACCGGGGCTTTCTTAATAAAGAATATTAATATACGAACAGTTATATTAAGGTATTGACAATGCTGTGTATAATACAGTATAATGTGAAACAAGATGAACGATGACACGAATACCATTACCCAGAATTTAGTGTCAGAACTGCGCAGGGGGACGCTGGTTCTATCCGTTCTCAGCCGGCTCAAGGAGCAGCAGTACGGCTACTCTCTTAAACAGTGCCTCGCTGAGGAAGGAATCGATATCGATCAGGGTACCCTGTATCCGCTGTTGCGGCGCCTGGAAAAACAGGGTCTGCTGGTAAGCGACTGGATAGTCGAAGAAAATCGGCCAAGACGCTACTACCAGCTCAATGAAACCGGTGCTGCTGTACTGGAGGGACTTGCAGCAGAGTGGAAACAGATGGTATCGCTGATCGACAAACTGCTCGAAAAAGAAGACTGACCCGCGGCAGGCAGACACTGTCTGAAATAATCGCTGCAGCGGTGGGAGAAAGTAAAATGGACTATATTAATGCTTATGTTCAGGATGTAGGGAGAAGGCTCCCGGCTAGAATACGGAAAGATGTTGAAATGGAACTGCACTCTCTCATCCTCGATGCCCTGGAAGAAAAATATCCACAGGTGGAGGGTGATTACACAGATGAGCAGCAGCTGGCGCTTCTCAAGGAATACGATTCACCGGCTAAAATGGCTGCACAGTATACCTCGCCGCACCAGTACCTGGTTGGCCCGAGATTGTTCCCTACATTCAGGATCGCAGCCCTGGCTGTTTTTGGCGCACTGCTGCTGTCCACGCTTGTTGCCTATTTCGTCGAGATGAAACCATGGCTAGGCGGCGGGTATGATTGGCTGACCCTGTTGACGAAACTTCTCGAAGGTGTCTTCGCAAGTTTGCTTACCGGAATAGGCAGTGTGACTCTTGCGTTTGCCATTCTCGAACGGGTGCTGCCGGAAAATGTCAAGATCTCCATGCAGGATGAGGAATGGGACCCGGAAACTCTGACACTGGATGAGGAAGAGGAGAAAATCCAGCCGGTAGCGCTGATCCTCGGGGTTGTATTTATCGCTGTTGGCCTGGTTTGGCTCAACTTCTTCCCGGAAAAGGTTGGCTTCTTTTCCTACCTGTCCACGGACAGTTTCCATGGATGGGTCGGTGTCCCTGCACTCGCCCCGGTGTTCTTCTCGACATTTTTGCCGCTGCTCAATGTGTACTGGATCTTTCAGGCGATCCTCAACCTTGTGCTGCTGGGAACGCGGAAATGGAACCGTGTAGTGCGAACCCTGGATTTTACCAACGCAGTGTTGGGAATCGTGATCGTCGTTCGTTTTATGAATGGTCCCGCCATTTTTGAATTGGGTAACGCCGTAAATCTGACCGGAGAGACCCTTGAGGCATTCAGAATTGTTGTTGACATTCTTTCCACCATGTGGAATATCGGGCTTGTTTTCATCCTGTTTGCTGCGATTTTTGGCGCTGCAAAGAGACTTTTCCGGATCTTTGACATTTACCTTCTTGATGAGATGAAGCGTCTGGTAAAGATGAAATAACGGGCCAGTGCGCAAATTCCCGGTTCGTAAGAAGGCAAGAAGCTCCTGCAGGATGTTTCATGAACTGCTGGAGCTTTTTCTGATCAATTGAGAAACGTTGATACGAATACCTGCTAACCACAAAAGCCCTTTTATGGCATAATGACCGGAGAGAGACGGCCATGGGAAATTTACCCTTTTTCAAACAGCCCAACAATGTAGGAAATGCGAGTATGGCACTTGGTATCGTTTCTACTTCGCTTGTTTTCGGGATTGGCTTCTGCTCACTGGTTGGGCTGGAACAGGGATGGCTGCCTGTTGGTGCCACGGTTTTGTATGTCTGTGGGGCCAGCAGCGCTTTCCTGGGTTTACTGGCCGTGGTATTGGGCGGGATCGGCCTGTTCGGGAAGAATCTGCGTCGGACTGCAGCTATTGTTGGAATGCTTCTGGGTCTAGCCGGAATGTGTCTGTTTTTTGGCGTACTGGCAGCACTCCATAATGCAGGATAGAAATTTTTGTTTCCATAGAAAAGATTCTCTCGGAAAAAGTATGTTTCCTTCAAAAATGCCTGCTCAACCAGGTTTCCGTATTCTCCGTTCTATCATGATGGAGGAGTATTCATATGAGCCATAAACTCAGTCATCTCGATCCGGAAGGGCGGGCGAGCATGGTGGATGTCGGGCACAAACCTGAAACAGAACGGCGGGCTGTTGCCCGAGGTTCTGTTATGCTTCCTGAAGAAGCGTTTGTGCTTGCTCGAAACGGCGATTTGAAAAAGGGGGATATACGTGCCGCAGCTGAATTGGCAGGTGTGATGGCTGCTAAAAATACTGCTGACATCATTCCACTCTGTCATCCTCTCCTGCTTACGTATGTAGATGTTTCGCTGAGTTTTGATGATTTATCATCATCCGTTGAGATCGAGGCTGAAGTCCGGACCACGGGTAAGACTGGTGTGGAGATGGAAGCACTCACGGCAGTCTCAGCAGCAGCTCTGACGGTATATGACATGATTAAAGCTGTGACAAAAACAGCCCGTATTACAAATATCCGCCTGGTTGAAAAAGAGGGTGGTCAGAGCGGCCACCTTATACTGGAGTGATGGTGATATATGGAAGTAACGGTATTGTATTTTGCCCTGCTTCGAGATAGGGCTGGATCACGCCAGGACACTTTTTCCCTTTCTGAAGGTGCATGCATTGCAGACTTGCTGGCCCTGATCCTCGACCGAAGGCCAGCACTTGAACAGGGTTTGAAGTCCGCTGTTTACGCTGTGAACAGGGAATTTGCAGGGTTGAAAGATATGCTGCACGATGGCGATGAGATTGCTGTTTTCCCGCCCGTGAGTGGAGGGATGGGTGACCAACCAGTCACGATTGTGAGGTTGACAGAAGAAGCATTTGACCTGAACGATATTAACCGCGCACTTGTGTCTGATGAAGTAGGTGCGATCTGTCTCTTTACAGGTGTGGTTCGCGCGGAGACTTCCCGCGGAGGAAAATCCACTACCACTGAACTGCATTATGAGGCCTATAGGGAGATGGCCTTGGAAAAGATGGAACAGGTTACGCTGGAGATTCGAAGCCGCTGGCCTGAGGTGAAGGGTATCGCAATTTTACACAGGCTGGGGGATTTTGAGCCGGGAACGCCCACGGTTGTGACAGCCTGCAGTGCAAGTCATCGTGATACGGGGGTATTCGAAGCTGCCCGATATGGCATTGATCGTATCAAGCAGATTGTCCCGATCTGGAAGCAGGAAAGAGGCCCGGATGGAGAGATATGGGTCGAGGGCGGGTATATCCCCGGGGAGGAGGACCGTAATGGGTGAGCAGATGCTGCCCATTTTTTGCAGCACATGCGGCACACCCTTTCCGGACGGGGCAGGAGCCCATCTATGTCCGGACTGCGGCGGACTTTTCGAGATTGAAGAAGACTATTTCACAAACCATCTGATCTATGGGCAAGAGGACTCCGGGTCACCGGCCCGCAGGTCCGCTTCCGCAGCACAGGTTTCGCTTGGAGAAGGGTGGACACCTCTGGTTCCCATGGAGGTGTTCGGCAGGACAGTCTACTTCAAGTGTGAGCAGCTGAATCCGACAGGCTCATTCAAGGACCGTGCGACTGTGGTGCTGGTCAATGCACTTCGCAGGCATGGTGTAACCGCGGCTGTTGAAGATTCTTCCGGGAATGCCGGAGCCAGTTTTGCCGCATATGCTGCTGCAGCAGGAATGCAGGCCAGGATTTTTATGCCAGCCTACGCGTCCGGCCCCAAGAAGCTGCAGATTGAAGCATATGGAGCAAGGATCGAGCTGGTGGAGGGGCCGCGATCGGCAGCCACGGAAGCTATCCTCGAGGAAGTGGCAAAGGGTGCGGTCTATGCCAGTCATGGGTATCTGCCGCACGGGTTGGCAGGTATAGCGGAGATGGCATCCGAGCTTGTAGCGCAGTTGGGGGAGCCTCCTGGCGGGGTTATCGCACCCGCCGGTCATGGGTCAATACTGCTGGGACTTGCCTATGGGTTTGAGGCGTACCAGCGGGCGGGAAAACTTGAGACACTGCCGGCGCTGATCGGTGTACAGGCGCAGGCATGCGCGCCGCTGTACGCCTTGTTCAACTATGGAGAACAGGCTGCTGAGGAGGTGAAGGAGCTTGAGACCATTGCAGAAGGGATCCGGATCCGTACACCGTATCGTGCCGAGGCAGTAGTGGAACATGTCCGCCGTTCCGGCGGCACAATGCTGGCTGTTGGGGAGGAAGAGATAGCTGCAGGGCATTTTGCTTTGAGGACCCGCGGCCTGTATGTTGAGAAAACATCCGCTGTTGTTTGGCCGGCGCTGGAAAAGACCCTTGCATCGCTTGCTGATCCTGTAGTGGTCATACTTAGCGGTAGTGGATTAAAGCAGGCTTGTCTATGATGGGTGGTGTCAGGCGGTCTCAGGGTTTTTGGCTGGGATTCCAGCTTTTTAGACAGGTTTGCAAAGCAGGTGGACCATACCATATGGTAACCTTCGGGCAGCAAATATCAGGAACACTTTGCCAGGATTAACAGTACAGGTTAGAATCATACTGAAATGAAACAGCTGAACTCGGAGTACGCGGTTTGCGGAGCAGTGCTGCGCCCACCGCGTCCACCAGGTTCCATGCAGGAAGAGGTGGATATGTTATCAATGGATGAGTTCGCGCAAGCAGCAGGTATTGCGGATATGAACCGCGGGATGCTTCGCCGGGCGTTGACACACAGCTCGTATGTTAATGAAAACCCTGATGTACTGGAAGATAATGAGAGGCTGGAATATCTGGGAGATGCGGCTCTGGATTTCTATGTGGCAGAGTGGCTTTATCTGCGTTTTCCAGAAGTAGATGAAGGTGAGTTGACACGCATGCGAGCCGCGATGGTGCGGACGGAAAATCTGGCTGAGCTGGCCAGGCGTTTGCGCCTTGGAGAGGTCTTGCTGCTTGGGCGGGGGGAAGAAGCTTCTGGCGGCAGGCGGCGAACCACACTGCTCTGTGATGCATTTGAAGCGTTGGTCGGTGCACTATACCTTGATAAAGGGCTTGAAGCTCTTGGCTCGTTTGTTGAGGGATTTCTCGAAGAGACGATAGAAGTTGTCCTTAATGAACGACGTTTGGTTGATGCCCGCAGTAAGCTGCAAATCTGGGCACAGGCCCGTTATGGTGTAACTCCCAATTATGAAACGATCGGTATGTACGGCCCGGATCACGCACGTGAGTTTGAGATTAAAGTAAGCCTGACAAATGGCCTTTCCGGCAAGGGAAGAGGCAAAAGCAAGCAGGAAGCAGCGCAGCGTGCAGCTGCAGACTTTCTGGATTCAATTGGTACAGATGCGGATTTGATCATGGGAAGTGGCTATGGGTACTGAGTCCTCCCAGGCACCGCGCCTGAAATACCTGGATCTCCAGGGGTATAAGACATTTGCCAGCAAGACTCACTTTGAATTCGCTCCAGCTGTAACCTCAGTGATCGGCCCAAACGGTTCCGGGAAATCCAATATTGCCGACTCGATCCGCTGGGTACTGGGGGAACAATCCTTCAGTTTGCTGCGAGGCAAACGTACGGAAGACATGATCTTCGCCGGTTCTGACAGCCGTCCCCGGGCTGGAATGGCTTCTGCCACAATAACCTTTGACAATAGTGATGGCTGGCTGCCGATCGATTTCAGTGAGGTCAGTATTGGGCGCCGGGCGTATCGTGATGGTTCCAATGAATACTGGCTGAACGGTCAGCGTGTACGGCTGCGGGATGTGATGGAACTGCTTTCAAAATGCGGTTTGGCGCAGCGTACCTATACCATCATCGGACAGGGACTGGTTGATGTTGCTCTATCGCTGAAGGCTGATGAAAGGCGCGGGCTGTTTGAAGAAGCGGCTGGTATTGGCCTGTATCGATCGCGGCGGGAAGAATCCCTCAGACGACTCGACACAACACGGCGCAATCTCGAACGAGTACAGGATATCCTGGCGGAACTGCGGCCGCGCCTGCGCAGCCTGGAACGGCAGGCGAAGCGTGCGCAAAACTATGAACAGGTTCAGAATGATCTGAAAAACGTCCTGCGTATCTGGTACGGTTATCACTGGTATGCACTGCAGGAATCACTGGCTACAGCAACAGAAAAGGCAAAATCCCAGTCCATTGAGCGGGAAAGGCTGCGGGCTACACAATCGGATGCAATGGACAGACTCGGTGAGATCCGCAATAACCTGGGGGCGATGCGCGGCCAGCTGCAAACGTGGACGCAGCAGCTCTCCGCGTTATACAGCGAACGTGAGCAGCATGGCCGGCAGCTGGCTGTTACCTCAGAACGGATCCACTGGCTGAAAGATCAACAGGAATCATTAAAAACCAATCTTGCCGTTCTGCAGAAGGCCCGTGATGAGACGGTCCAAAGGATAAAACAGGCAGAGGAAACTCTGCAGCAGCGTGAGCAGGAACGCGCAGAAGCACATACCACTCATGAAGCACTCCGCTCAACAGGTGCCTTAACCAGGAGCGACCGCGAGGCATTGGAGAAGCAGATCGGCACGCAGCGTGAGTCTTTGCAGCGTATTCTGGAGGAACGAGCCGGCTGGGGAGCCAGACTTCACCAGCTGGATGAAACCATACAGGAACAGAGTGATACACTGCAGCGGCTGCAGAGAGATGTCTCGTTGACACAGGAAGCAGCGAAGGAACGTGAGACAGAATACAAGGAAGCTGCAGCTGTGTCTGAGGATCTGCTTAATCAGGTTCACACCGCTCGTGAGAGTGTAAGTCAGGCAGAGAAAACGGAAAAGGACCTGACACACTCGATTCGCAGCCATGAGGAGAAGGGGGCAGCACTTCGACGCCGTGTGGCGGCTCTTGAAACCCGTCTGGAAGTTCTCAAACGCCTGCCGTCGCATGAAGGCAAACTGAGCCGGACTCTGGTGGACGCTGCCCGGCAGGGAAAACTGAACGGTTTTCTGGGCTTGCTTTCCGAATCGATTGATGTGGATGCTGGTTACCTGGCAGCTATAGCTGCAGTCCTCGGCGATTTCAGCGCTGCTCTGACCTTTGAGGATGGGGGTGCATTGGACAGGGCACTTGAACTCGTCCGCACCGGGAAACAGAGCGGCCTGGCGATTTTAATACCTGCATCACGGAGCACAACAGGGGGAAAGATTCCGGCCAATTTGCCCGGCAGCCTTGGATTGGCGGATACTTTTGTTTCAACGTCCAATGAATCACTGCAGCCACTGCTTCACTCGTTGCTGCATTCCATTGTGGTAGTGGAAGATCAGGCTGCAGCTCGAAATCTCCTTGATAGACTGCCGGAAAACAGCTGCGCGGTAACTCTGCGAGGGGATCTGTTTTATCCGGATGGCACAGTTGTACTTGGAAAGGGAGAACCAGCTGTCGAAACCCAGCAGTCCATCCAGCAGCTTGAAGAGGAATTGGGAGATCTGACAGCTCAATTGGAGTCATCGGAGAAGCAGCGGGAAGAGCTTGCCCGGAGGCTGGAAGAAGCCGGCAGCCAGCAGGTTTCTTCCCAACAGAAGCTGGAGGAAGCTCAGGAGCAATTGCAGGAAGCGAAACTGCAGGTCCAGCAGCAGAAGCTCCTGCGGGATGCGGCTGTAAGGCGGTTGACTCTGGCAGAGGATGAGTTTAAAAGGCTGCAGGCAAAGCAGACTGCCGCTGAGAAAAACAGAGAAGAGCATGAACCGAAGGGTCCAACGCTGGAGGAAAACCGGTTGGAGGTAGAGCAGCGCATCCAGGCCCTGGAAAAGAGGGTGCAGGCAGGTGCGCAGGCTGTGGAAATGGCGCAGGCGGAAGCTCGCCTTGAAATGATAGGGCGTGATGTTGCACAGGCAAAAACGCTGGTTTCAGATCTGCAGAGCCGACTCCAGCGCACAAAAGATGAAGAGTCTGCGCTGCTGCAGCGGCTGGAAAGATATCGCGGGGAAATTGAATCACTTCAGCAGCAGAAAACCGAAACAGAAAAAGACGAGAAACTTTTCAGCCAGCGGCTGGATGGCTTGAATCAACAGATCCATGATGCGGAAGAGGAACTGCGCAGAACAGAACAGGTTCGATCAGATCTGGAAAGCTCGGAAAATGGCCTGCGGCGCCAGCTGCAGGAAGTGGAGCGGACCTATGGCTCTGCCCAGGTGGATCTGGCTCGCCGCCAGGAAGAAATCACGAATCTTAAGACACGGATTGAGGATGATTTTGGGCTTGTAAGCTTTGACCCGCTTGCGGGCGTTACCAGCCAGGAACCGCTGCCGCTGGATGGCCTCGTACAGCGCCTGCCCAGAGTTCGCCAGCTGCCTGAAAAACTTGAGGATCAGGTCCGCAGCCTGAAGGCGCAGCTGCGGCGTATGGGTGCAATCAATCCTGAAGCACAGCAGGAGTTCGGAGAAGTGCGGCAGCGCATCGACTTCATGGATTCCCAGATTGAGGATCTGCATGAAGCGGAGCAGCACCTGCTGGAAGTGATTGCTGAACTGGACGTCCTGATGGAGCGGGAATTCCGCAAAACATTTGAGAATGTTGCAGCAGCATTCAAGGAGATCTTCACCCGGCTGTTCGGCGGCGGATCAGCACGGCTCGTGCTGACCAATCCTGATGATGTGAACAGCTCCGGGATCGACATCGAAGCCCGCCTGCCGGGACGTCGGGAGCAGGGGCTGGCGATGCTTTCCGGCGGTGAACGAAGCCTGACAGCGTGCGCGCTGGTGTTCTCGTTGTTGAAAGTCTCACCGACCCCGTTCTGTGTCCTGGATGAAGTGGATGCCATGCTCGACGAAGCCAATGTAATCCGGTTCCGGGAGATGCTGCGCGAGCTCAGCAAGGAAACCCAGTTTATTGTGATCACACACAACCGCCAGACTGTACAGGTATCGCAGATTGTCTATGGTGTGAGCATGGGTGCGGACTCGGCATCACGGATGATCAGCCTTAAGATGGAGGATGCGGAAATGGCGGCCGGGATGGGCTTGAATTAGACAGACGCCGGGAGTTTTCCGGTTTCGTCATGCATTTTAACTATCAGCCGTTGACAAATTACCAGCATTGGTTAGAATAGCACCTGAGCCGAAGTGGCGGAACTGGCAGACGCGCTACGTTCAGGGCGTAGTGAGCTTTACGCTCATGTGGGTTCGATTCCCACCTTCGGCACCAAAAAAGGGCTGTCCCGAATATAGAGGGGCAACCTTTTTTTGTTTCCAATAGAGCACTGCTTGCCGCGATATTGTTGACTGAATCACACCAACCCCTCTGTCATTGCGGGGAGCGATCGAGCTGATTACTGGAATCCGTGGAAATGGGACAGGTGCCCATTGTAACGTGCTGCCGCCCCCGCTATTTGTTATTGCGATCAGATATCATTACGACCACGTGTTTTTGAGAGGAGCGTCCTGCTGCCTGCTGGTACCTCCCGAAATGAGTTAAACCGCCGTGGCTCTCCGCTGCCCCCCCGCGTGTTTTTGCGAGGAGCGTCCTGCTGATTGAATGCTCCGATGAAAATGGGGCGAGCGACTGCGGCAACCTGCTTTTAGCTCCAAGGCATGGATGGATCTCCTCTACATGAGGAAAAGAGTATCAGTGCCTGCCGCCCGGCGACCGCAACTGCAGGAATATACTTTTTGACTATGCCGTTTTGCTCAGAGCGAATCCATCAGATCACCGCAGCTAACTGAAGGTTGTTATGCAAACTTGAAACGACGCATTATGATGTGATGCAGCCTCACCTATACGATATCTCTCTGATAAAGGAATTATCTATTTTCACAATGTCTCCGAATACTTTCTTACCATCGCTTTATTCGGCGGGCAGATTTGCCGTTGATCGATCCGGTTTACCGTACACATGGCAATCAAGATGGACAGGCAGATCCCATCACCCGTGAAATCTGCCCCTGCAAACGTTCAATCCATATCCTATCTATCCTGGTCTTTCATGTTCTCTCATTTCACTTCACCTTCGATAAAAGGAGAACGCCGGATACGCTCATAACTGCACCTTGCGGCGGGTGGCCTCCTGGCACGAAGCTTGCTGCCTGTACTGGAGCATAAAGGTAAACGCTTGCCGGTAAATTGTTGCTCAGGTATGATGAAAGCAGTCATGGAAGAGAAAAAGTCGAGTACAAAAACCCAATTCCTGGTGCTTGTGGCTGCGGTGCTGGTGATTCTGATCTTCAGTGACCTCAACCACCGCATGGCAGATGCGCGCCGGCTTGAGCGCGACTATGAAGTGCTGCTGACGGAAAACGCACTGCTCGAACGTCAGAATGAGGAGCTGCAGACGCAGGTGACCGCATTGGCTTCGGATGAGATGGTGCGCGATTGGGCGCACAGCGAAGCGCGCATGGTTCTTCCCGGAGAGAATCTGGTTATACCACTACCTGATCCGAACGCAGTTCCGGCCGAAGAACCGGGTTCGAGCGCAGAGCGATATATTCCGGAACCATGGGATGTCTGGCGGGTGCTGTTTTTTGGGAAGTAGGGGGGAGAATTGGGGCGTTTCCTCTGGTGTTGTGTTTGAACAACAGATTTCACAGATAAGAACCGATTACACAGAATGATACTATGTTCTGCATTAGATAATTATCCAATATCGGATTGGTTGGTAGCAGGCAGAATCAATTCCTGGTAAGGTCGGATCCAATACAAGGATCAATGCCGGGGCGTCGTGTGGAAACTGATAAACTGAAAGAGATCATTTCTATCCTGGTCGATCCGGAAGGTTACTAAGCCTCAGAGCTAACGGTTCTTAAGAAATTCTGCTGCAAAAAGGGGGAGACCAGGTCAATATAAAAAAAAATATACTTTTAACCGGTTGTTATCCTTTTATAATTCTCCCACACCTGCTCTGCCTGCTCTGCTTCACCCGCATACCTGGCCAGGCTGTAGAGCAGGGGATACAGGTGCTTTTCCAAACCGCTCAAGGAACGGACCAAACGCCAGTTCCTGTGGGAGGATACCGCATCACTCTCAGCCCATTTTTCTTCAAGTCGGGATAATATTGCTGCAGCTGTATCCTCAAATAAAACTTTTGGGTCAGCTCCAATTCCTGTGGCTTCAATCAACAACTGCCTTCGCTCTTTTTCTTCATCCGAGAGCATCCCAAAGAGAAATGTCGAAATGAACAATGCAATCCCCAACAGCCCAAACGATAAAAATAAAAAATCCTTTTCCGTGTATACAACCAACAGCATAATAATTGTAAAAATAGGAGCCAATAGGCGGATAAAACCTGCTGCGACACTCCTGGCATTCATCCGTATAGGGAATGCCTGGCTTTTGGGTCCAGAATCGGCCAGGCAGTAGTAGGATTTAATAGGAAACAAGGGTATGCCGAGAAGAAAAAATTTAGTCTGGATGGATTGTTTGCCCACTTTGTCGATCTTACCCAGAAGCATGGTGCCATAAGCTATTGCCGCCATTGTTCTCCTCCCTATTCTGTCAGCGCCTTATGTTATTTTTCTCCAAATAATCAGCTCAAAGCGGATCAAAAAAATAAACCGTTCTCTATAGCCAGCATATTGGCAAGGCCCACAAGCAATGCAAAAACAATTACCAGAATAAAGGACGCGTTCATTTTTCCTTCAGCATCTTTCTTGAAAAAACCCGGGAAGAACAGGAAGTAGAGCCCTAAAGTGAACATGCCACCGGATATCATCGAGAGTTCAGGAATAAACCACCCATTTGTTAATATCAAAGCATGGTTCAGCAGGTATCCGCCGATACCTATTCCCAGGAAAAGCGTTGTCAGCCCAATTCGTTTTTTCTTAATCTCATCTACTGAAGGAGGTATTTGTTTTGGAGGGGGATTGTACACCCTCACTCCCAGAATATCATCAACATCGACCATCGGTCTGTTTTCGCTGTTTTCTTCTTCCCGCCACTGATTTTTCATCGATAGACTCCTGGATATCTAATACGGAATATCTCTCTAACAGGTGCAAATCGATTGGATAGTTAAACGAGGTTTCAACCCCAATTATGGATGATTATATATGAGAAACGGAAATGGGGAAAACGGAGTAAAAGTCTCATCAGATGAATGTTGGAACCATGTGGAGGGATGGCATGAAAATCCAGCGCTTCAATCTACATTTAATAATTATCAAATGGGGC
>JAFGNH010000146.1 GCA_016927115.1 Anaerolineales bacterium
CTGCGCAGCAAGCTGCGGGGAAAGGCCCTCCTCTGATTCTACAATTATCCGTCAGTCCTTTGTTACACTTCAAATTAGCGTAAAAAAGTAATATAAGCAGTAAAAGAGAGGCAGGAGTGGGGGGGGAGAGACGGAATTAATCAGTAAGCATTCCGTTTTCTCAGAAAGAATAGAAAGCATATTCCATGCGTATACTTCGGGAATAGCCCTGCATCTTACCTGATCTTTAAAAATATCTGCGGAAACGAGAAGAGGGGAGATAAATTGGATCTTGACAGCGCTCGTATTCTTGTATATTATATTTATGGTTATGATAAGTATCATTATCATAACCTTTATTCTGCGGCCAATAATCAGGCTCATACACTCACTTCTCTGAGGAGCAGCCACATGGGTTCACCCACAGTTCTGGAAACGATCGATGCCTACCTTGATACTGTAAGCCTCTCCCGCAGCGCTAATACCGCCCGCACTTACCGCAATGCAATGAATACTTTCCTCCTTACTCTCCAGCTCAATCACATCGACCCCGAAAGAACGGACGCCGGCCAGGCAACTCTTGAGTGGCTCACTGACTTTATCTCCGATCTGAAAACATATGCTCCTACCACTGAGCGTCTCTACATCACCGCTGTCACCGGTTGGTTTGAATTCCTCGCCGCTGAAAATATCGCCGCTGTCAATCTGCCCGGCCTGCGGGTTATGATCCGCCGCAGAGCACGCCGTCCAGGACAGAGGCTGCCACAGTTTCCACAGAATGCCATCCAGGATGTCCTGATATTTGCGGAGACTCTTTCCTCCAGGCCCGCTGAAGAAAACCGCGAACGCCTCATCCTCCTGCGCGATAGCGCCTTCCTCCTCACCCTGGCAGATACCGGCCTTCGCGTTCATGAAGCCTGTAATCTTCGCCGCGGTGATGTCGATTGGCAGGAAGGCCATGCCATTATTATCGGTAAAGGCAATCAGGAGGCCGTTGTGCGCTTCTCTGAACGAGCCCTGCGGGCTCTGCGCACATACCTTAATACCCGAAGTGCATTTGATGGAAACTCCGGCCGCCCCCTCTCCTCGCTGCCATTGTTTGCCCGCCACGATAAAGGCGCTGGTAAACGCATTCTCCCTGTTTCCACTACTACCGGACGTGCAATTATCCACACACGCGTGGAACAGGCACTTGGCCCCGATGCTGTAGGGTCCATTACACCTCACTCTTTTCGTCATTATTTTGTGACTACTGTGCTCAGAGCTTCAGGAGGGAACCTCAAACTGGCACAGGAATTAGCCCGACATAAAAATATAGCCGTTACCCAGCGATACGCCCATCTCAGCGATGACGAGTTGGACCGCAGTTATCACGAAATCTTCAACCAATAAACTCAATTACGAGCGTTTATATTCCACAAATGCCCCACCAATCCGGTTTCCCGGAATTATGAATCCACCCCAATGGGCCCCCAGGAGTTCAGCACTTTCCGGTTCTTTGGCTTTCCATTATGACACCCGGCTTCAAATATTTGTTTCTGATTTGCCAGTGCTGGCCGGTGATTTGTGTATTACTGGTACCATTCCATCCCGCCAATCCCGGGCGGAGGGAATCCCCGCACCCTCCCCCGGAAACCGCTCGGAGTCCCTGTATTCAGATTGTTACTCCATATTAAAATCGGGCATCCAATCCATAAACCTCCGGTCTTTACAATAAGTCCTTACACCATTCAGGCCAAAATCTGGTATACTCAATGCTGTTGTTTGCTTGCCTGGTCCCCGCTTGAAGCGTCCCCATGGTTGCAGATATTTTTAACTTTTAGAAAGCACTATCAATCGCGTCCAGATACGCATGCTAAAGGTTTTTAATACTGCCATTGGAACAGGTTAACATTCAACCGGCATAATCAAAAAACGAATTTATTTACGCTGTTCAAATGTATCAACAGCGTTTCAATAGGAACATAAGGAAAACATGAAGAAAAGAACATGGATGACAATTTTAAGTGACCATTATCAGGAAGCCCGGCGACAACACCAGGATGAGCACCTGTTGATTTTGTTCGATATCGACGATACCATCATAGATGTCCGCCCCATCTTTCAGTTAATGCTGACCTCATTTGATCAACAACATAACACTCAATACTTTACGAATCTATCGATAGAAGATATTTCCCTGCAGGAGGAAGTATTGGAAAACCTGCTGGATTCCCTCCAGATCCCGGCAGAAAAGCACGCTGCTATCGGCGATTGGGTGCACCAGTATGATTGGACTCAATCTGAAGCACTCACTGCCCATAAACCCTTCAATGGTGTTCTGGAGATGATTCGCTGGTTCCAGATCCAGCCGAATACGAGTGTTGGACTGGTTACCGGACGATTTGAGCGAACAAGGACAGCCACCCTCCACATCCTTAATTTGCTGGGGGAATCGTTCCGCGTGAATTTCAGCTCTGATATGTTCTTTTTGCGACCGGATAACTGGGAAGGCGATGTACCTTCCTCAAAAATCGCCGGACTGCAGCATTTCCAGGAACAAGGATACAGAGTGATCGCTTTTATTGACAATGAACCGGAAAATCTCGAAGCCATCAGTAGAGCCGATCCTGACAGAGAAATCCTATTGCTTCATGCTGAAACCATGTTCGCCTCACGCCGTGACCGGCTGCCGCAGCGGGCTGTTTCGGGAAACGAGTACCTACTCTCAGAACTCATCCCTGAAAATCAGCTGCTGCCAGAGCGCGTCCACATGGTCTGGAATGGTGTTAATACGCGCAGAAACTTTGAGGAGTTCCTCAAGTCAGATGTTTTCTGGGGGAAGATAGACCTGCGTTCTGATTTCAGCAGTGAAGGGCTGATCTTGCGGGCGGATTCCTTCCTCAGCCGTGAGTCAGAAAGAAACGAGGAATGGCTGTGGTTCGAGACTGTACTCTCTGAATTTTCCCTCCAAGAAAAGGGGTTGAACATTCACCTCACAGAAGGTAATCCCCTGCTGGAGAGAATTACCCCCCTTCTTCTCCAAACAAACCTCGGTGGTAAAAATCTCTGGTTCTCAGGAGATCTTGTCAACAGCAAAAAGGATACTTTTGAATCCATCTCCCATCTGTTTCCATCTGCTCTGCTGCAGTGTGATATTGATTCCCTGGTCCCCATGATCTATCACATGCCGGAACAAGCTGAACGTATCCTCCGGGAAATGTTCACCTGGGGAATCAATCTCTTCTCATTCACGTGGAAACCGGCATACCCGGGGAAGATTTTAAACAGGATGAATGAGTGGGGTTATCCAGTCAACATTCAGGGAATCCCTGATCTCGAGGCATTTCTGCAGGCAGTTTATCTTATGCCTTATTCCGTTACAGCTGATTTTAATTTCCCTGAGTGGAACTTTTTTGGTGTGGGTGCCGGCGTAGATGGAAGTTTTTATTCTTACCCGCAGTATGCCGGGATCCCTCGCGCTCGATAACCCTTACATCTGTTCCCACCGGTGCAGTCTCCAGATCCTCCAGCTTTCAAACCGGAGGATCTCATTTTTAAAAATAACTGAAACAGGACGTTAGAGGATGAGGAGAAAAACGCCCAGCACAGCAAGCACTGTACCAGCTATAGCCGCGACTGTAATCCTGTTGCCAAACCAGAACCGTTCTACTGGAAGCAGAATGATCGGTGCCAGTGACATCAGTGCTGAGGCTACACCCACATTCGTTGTGAACTGCACGGACAGAAGTGAAAACCAGATTCCAATATATGGCCCCACAATGGATCCCACCAGAAGATGGGCAGTATAACGATTACGGCCAATCCACGACAGTGTGGACCTGGCTTCATGTTTAAGTATGGTTGCCAGCCAGATTACAGCAGCTGCGACCAGAATTCGCATAACAACTGCAGAGAACGCAGGGAATCCATCTGCGAGGCCGATTTTCGCTGTAATCAGGGCCAGTGCCTGCCCGGCTGCAGCAAGGAATGCCGCGGCAACACCCTTGAGAAGTTGTTCACGATCCCTGATTGTTTCGCTCTCCCCACGTTTGTTCTGGATAACCAGGATGATCCCACCAACTGTAAAGCCAATTCCCAGCAGGTCTTGAAGGCTTAAAACTTCGCCAAAAGCCAACCAGGCGAACAAGGCACTCAGCAACGGTGACGAAGCGAAAACCAGCATGGCCAGATGCGAGCCCAGCATCCCAAAGGATAGCAGCAGGAAATGGTCTCCCACGATCAGCCCAACAATGCCGGAGACTCCCAGCCATAACCAGCGATCCAGTTCCACTCCCATGGGGATGATACTGCCGGTCAGTATGAAATGCGTAATCACCAGCAACACCAACGCCACCAGAAGTCTGGACCGGTTTACAACCCTGTGTCCCGCTATCTGTGCGCTTACCGTAAAAGCTGTTGAAGTACCTGCCCAGAAAAAGGAAGTAAGAATAGATAATAGTTCGCCCAAGTTTTCGCTCCAGGAATATCCCATTCTCATGCATAACCTGCTGGTGTCAAGGGTTCAGGGTCAGGCTTTTGAATATTTCATCTGGAAACATAGGGATATAAATGCCCTATGAACACTCCAGGTAATCTGGCGAAAAACACGCCCCTTTAGCTCCTAGCTGCTGATAATAAACAGTCTCCTCTCACACTGTCCGGAATCAGGTGCCGTATTTAAATCCCGTATTGTTCAGGCCATTGAATACCTGACTTAGATTTCGAACTTACTTTAATTAAGAAAAATTTGAATCGGATCTGCTGTTTCGTTCCGGAATAGAGAGGGCAACCCCTTGAACGTTTTTATACGGTTCCAGAATGGAAGTGCGACTCTGTTCAAGGCCTGAAAAAAACGCTCGGTTGTGCAGTTTAGAGATGGTAAAGAAAAGACCGCTGGTGTATTTAACCGGTACCGGGGATTTTGTCGCAGAAAAGTTCTGGTAACCAGGCCACACAGCGGTCTTTATTCAATATTTCAGATGTCGCTACTCCTGCGGAGGAAAATTTCCTTCCTCCACAGCAAATGGCTCAAAACGAGAGGCAAGCCGGTCCGGCACAGCTCCCTGAAGAAAGATTCCCTCCTCTTCATTCACGGATTTTTGTATCTGCCCGTAATCATAGAACTGGCTGATCAGTTTTCCAAATTTATAGGGAATGCGCACTGAGATCTGCTGTTTCCTTTCAAACAGCTCCCGGGCGATAGCTTTCATCAACTCAGGGATCCCCGCACCCGTCTGGCCAGATATCGGTACCGCCTGATCAAACAGGTTTAGCAGCTCGCTCAAATATGCCGGACTTGAAAGTGCATCAATTTTGTTCAACGCCACGATCATTGGCTGCATGTGAGCTTCCAGCTCTTCCAGCGTTTGGGATACCGCCAGAGCATGCTGCTCGGCGCTGGGATGGGTGCTATCCACAACATGAACCAATAAATCTGCTTCAGTGATTTCTTCCAGCGTTGCACGAAAAGCAGCCACAAGCTGGGTAGGTAATTTCTGGATAAATCCAACAGTATCCGTCACCAGGACTTCCCGACCATCATCCATTGATACTTTTCTGGTCGTAGGGTCCAACGTAGCGAACAGCTTATCAGCCACGTACACATCAGAATCTGTGATTTGATTCAGCAGCGTGGATTTTCCGGCGTTGGTATACCCTACCAGTGCAATGACGGGTATTTCCTGTTTCTGACGGCGCTGACGATAGCGACTTCGATGAGCCCGTACTTTTTCAAGCTCCTCACGAAGATGACCTATCCGCCTGCTGATTTCACGCCGGTCAACCTCAAGCTGTGTCTCGCCCGGGCCGCGCAGGCCAACACCCCCTACTCCACCCGCCCTGCCTCCACCTCCACCGGCCTGCCTGGCCAGATGCGTCCACGCACGTGTCAACCGTGGCAATCGGTATTCATACTGCGCCAGCTCAACCTGCAAGCCGCCTTCCCGTGTCTGGGCATGCATGGCAAATATATCCAGAATCAGAGCGGTTCGATCAAGCACCTGGACATTTTCTCCAAATACTTTCTCGAGTTCACGCTGGTGCCTGGGAGAAAGCTCGTCATCAAAAATAACCATATCAGCCACGACGTCTTCCACCAACAGCTTGACTTCCTGCACTTTACCTGACCCCAGGAAGGTTTTCGGATCCGGGTTTTTTAATCGCTGGGTTGCCATCCCAACCACATCGAGTCCGGCTGTATCTGCCAGCATTGCGAGTTCCTGCATTGATTCTTCCAGCGGCAGAATGTTGTCGTTATTAAAAAATTCAGCTCCAATCAGAAATGCCCTTTGTTTAGGCCTCTCTGTCGGAATAGTATTCTTAGTCATGATTAACTTCTTTCTTCCCTTTCCTCTGAATTTCAGCGGTCAGGGTTTACTACCATAACAATCCACCCTCCACAATTTGGAGACTACTCCACCTTCAGTCACATGTTCTACTTGAACATTGCAGTGATTCCTTTCGTATTTCTCAGGGCTTCGTCCTACCTATAACCCTCTTACAAGTGTACCCCTAATCTTCTTCAGGTTGTCAACCGTAACCTTGTTAGGTTGCGTCACATAATTGCCGAAATATAGAAAAAGAGATAGGCTCACCAACACAGTAACGGCCAAGTCACAGAAGGGAGCCTATCA
>JAFGNH010000147.1 GCA_016927115.1 Anaerolineales bacterium
ACTTTTATAAATATTTTGGACTCTGTGAAAGGGGTACGCAGGGCTGGGGAGGCCGTTCTTTCAGATATAGTGATCGATTGAAGCATACTGCCGCATTCTGTATAATTCTGGCAAGGAGTGCACGATGCCAGTATATGATTATGTCTGTGAACGCTGCCGCAAACATTTCCAGATCCAGCTTTCCTACAGTGAGTATGGAAAAACACCGGTCCATTGCACCCAATGCGGCAGTGAAACGGTGCGACGAAGGATAGGCCGTGTCCGGATTGCGCGCTCCGGCAGTTCAAACCTGGATTCTTTTGGAGATCCGGACAGCCTCGATCACGAGGACCCGCGTGCACTTGCCTCCATGATGCGCTCCATGAGCCGGGAGATCGGCGAAGATTTACCTCCCGACATTGATGAGGTTGTGGATCGGTTGGAAGCCGGGGAAGCGCCGGAAGAAATTGAAAAGGATCTGCCCATGGAGGAAAACGGGCTGGATTTTTAGTATGAGTTTTCCATCTTTCATGTCAACAGCAGCAGGATCAGGTTTTCTTTCCCTGTGCACGCGGAGCAAGACTTCCCGGGAATGGATCTCTGATTTATTTCGAACCGTTCTATCGGGAGTGAGAATCAGGATGTGCCGGTATCTCCAGGGTAGATCTGGTGTATAGGCTGGTTAAGCAACACGGAGAAAACGGTTTGTTATGGATTCAGGTACTGCGGCAGATCCCTGAATTTGAAAGTACGGATCAGTTTCCAGCGGCGGCTGAGATAGGTGCGCCAACCGCTTCCTTTTTCTTCCATGGTAAGGACAGGCAATCCGTATCCGGGGAAGTTTTCCTCAAGTCCTGCTGTATAAAAAAGTTTCTGGATCCTATGGATAATCATTGGCGCCAGTTCCATACGCCAGGCATACGCTCGTTCCTCCGAACGCTTCTTCAGATTCTGGAACCCCTCTCCAACCTGGTCGCTGCGTGGATAGATCAACACCTTCATTCTATCCCAGACAGCAGGATTCCAGGACCAGCCGAGTTCCTGAAACAACCTCTCGACTTCTTCCTCAGGTTTCAGACAGAGGTCCTCGTAATTGACATGCGAATGAGGGATCCCAGCCAGATGTTCTTTCATATACAGCTGGCTGAAATGGGACATCACGGCCAGCATCTCTGAGGTACGGCTGATCGGAAGAGCGATCTGGTATGCTGCGGGAAAGAGCTCCCGAATACTCCCGGTAAAATTCTGAAAGTCCACAGGGACATCCCATCGCTGGTAGAGGTTTTCCCTGTCATATGAATTGATCACACCAAGTGGGTGGCGCCGGATAGTGATGACATGATCGGGTGAAAGGGTCTGTATCAGAAAGGGCAGATATTGCGGATGTGGGTCCTTGATAATAAAAGTATCGACCGGGCCGTTGAAGTAATGCTGGACGAGGGCTTCAACATGGGAGCGAACTGCGGCAGCATAGTTCTGATGAATCTCTTCCGCCGGATCGCGGTGCCAAACAGGCAAGCTGCGCCAAGAGAGCACCTGCGCGCCATAAGGCGTTTCAGGATGGCGGCGCACCATTAAGGGTTCGTACCGAATATAGCTGACTTCATCCGCAACACCCAGCACCGCATTCAGCCAGGTTGTGCCGCTTCGAGCAGATCCAGTCACAAGGATAAGGCGCCGCCACATTGAAGAAGAGGACATTCTACATTCCTGTTACCAGGGATTTAAACACAGATAAGTCCGCGACATTTTATCACAGCTGTAGTTGGTCAGGCAGAGCGAAACGTTCCCGGCAGGCAAGCCGGCAGCAGCAGGCACAGACGGAAATACCGCAAACAGTGGATTATCCAGCAGAAGATGGTGTTTTTTTAGTGCTAAAGACCCAGCTTTTCGGAGACAACCTGCCAGATTGCTTCCTCCACCTCATCCAGTGAGCGTGAAGCGTCAATGACAGCCCAATGCCGGGGATCGTCAGCAGCCATTGTAAGATATCCCTGGCGAACCCGCTGGTGGAAAGCGAGCGTATAGTCATCCAGACGATTCCAATTGCCGTCTGTCCGGCGGCGATGCAAGCCTGCTTTAGATGGGACATCCAGCAGGAGGATCAGGTCCGGGTCCAGGCCGCCCGTGGCGAAACGGGTTATCTGCTGCAGGGTATCCAGATCCAGCCCATGGCCATACCCCTGGTAGGCCAGTGTGGAATGGTAATACCGGTCCGAAACAACCACGATGCCCTGTTCCAGCAGTGGTTTGATGAACTCATGAACGTGCTGTGCACGGGATGCAGAAAAAAGCAGGATTTCCGTCGTTGGATCCATTGCCTTGTTCGCCAGGTCCATCAGGATAGAACGCACCTGGTCACCGATACTGGTGCCACCCGGCTCGCGCGTCTGGACAGATCTGATACCATGTGACTCCAGACGCCGGATCAGGCGGCATATCTGGGTACTTTTCCCACTTCCTTCGGGGCCTTCCAGTGTTATGAATGTGCTCAATTCCGGTATAACCTGACCCTGCGGTTGGGTTCCTTTCCGTAGGAATGAGAGATGATTTCTGACTGGCGCGCCATCTGGTGCTGCAGCCGGCGAATGTAGGAGGAGGCGGGTTTGAGGTCAACGGAAGGTGTTCCGTTGAGGACTGACTGGATCGCATTCTGTGTTTCCTCCATGGCGCCGCCCAGTTCCGGATCATCCACTGTGGAAGTGTTCAGATTAAACAGATCGATCAGAAAACTTTCCATCTGCCCCACAGTATTGGAGCGCAGTACGTAGATTGGCATACGACGGTTTTCTGCGTCAACAATAACCTTATGTCTATTTCGATAGTTAGACCTCAGCGTGACCAGGACATCAGCTTCTCCCAGTGTCTCTACGAGGAGTGCCTGCACACCCAGCCGTTTAATCGCCTGCCGCAGGCGGTTCCGTGCCACTGCATAAGAGAAAACACGAACCTTTTTGGACGATTTACCGGGCAGATGCGGGGGAGTCGGCGAATAGGGAAGCTGTTGTTCGGGCTGACCATCGAGTGATGGCAGGGCAGTTTGGCGCCGGGTATCTTCCTGGCGGCGATACCCTGACTGGCCGCGGGCGAGACCGGGGGTAGATGGAGCTCTCTGGATTTTTACCTCACCCGATTCGGTATAGGACCTGATCTGAGGTGCAAGCGGTCGGCTGCGCAGCAGTGAATCGACCGAATTGGAAACATCGAGGTGCACGGCCATCTGATTCCGTGATTGTATTTCGATCAGAACATCGAAGGTGGGGGCGGCCCGTCTTTCGAGCACCGTTTTCTGTGTTCCGCGCCGTCGCGCCTCTTCGTCAGAAAGCGTAACGGATTCAATCCCGCCAATAAGATCCGACAACGTTGGATTGAGCAGGAGGTTTTCAAGGTTATTGCCGTGGGCTGTGCCGACCAACTGCACACCACGTTCTGCGATGGTTCGTGCAGCTGCGGCTTCAAGCTCCCGCCCGATTTCGTCGATAACGATTACTTCCGGGTTGTGGTTTTCCACAGCTTCGATCATGACCTCATGCTGCAGTGCTGGTTTTGTTACCTGCATGCGGCGCGCTCGGCCAATGGCAGGATGAGGAACGTCACCATCCCCCCCGATTTCGTTCGACGTGTCGACGATCACGACCCTGCGCGATTCTGCCAGGATCCGGGCTGCTTCACGCAGCATCGTGGTTTTCCCGATTCCAGGCCGGCCGAGAAGCAGCAGGCTTTTCCCGGACGAAACAAGGTCCTGGATAATATCAATCGTTCCATAAACCGCACGTCCCACCCGGCAGGTTAATCCTACAATACGGCCGTGCCGATTCCGTATGGCTGAGATTCTGTGAAGCGTACGGGTGATCCCGGCTCGATTATCGGTGTCAAATTCGCCCAGCCTGGACACCACCATATCGATTTCTTCGAATCCGGTTTCCTTCTCGGCGAGAATCACTTCTTCATCCACGAAGCGGGCAGTCGGAATCCGCCCGACATCGAGGATCACTTCCAGCAGATCATCGGAGCGGTTAATTTCAGTGAGCTCTTCCGCAATATGAGGTGGTAAGACGCTGAGCAGAGCGTCCATGTTGTCAGTAATTCGATTCTTTTTCATAGCATTTTCAAACCCGATATCAGGGTCTGTTCTGCTCCCATTCCGTTATGGATGCAGATACTTCCGGACGAGCCGTATCCATTACGGGAAGATTATTCATTGCCGGCTTATGCAGTCCCACGGCCAGACGCTTTACCATCACTGCTTGATGATGCAGAGCTTTGAAGCCCAACTGCTCCAGCACCGGCTCAATCCAGCTCTGGTAGGAGCGCACGACAACGTACAGTGGTTGTGAATCAGGGGCGGCCTCTGCCAGGAATTCTTCAATCAACTCAGGTATCTGTTCCGCAGCAGGATGGAGCAGGATTTGCGCCCAGGTTCCGATGGGGCCATGATCCAGCAGGACTGCGCCGAGCAGATCCCCCCCATCCCAGTATACCAGTCCGAACAGATCCTTATCGGGCAGTGTTTCCACCTGCTGAACGAGGGCCGGCACGAGATTGAGGTACAACCCCTGGACAGCATCCCGGTCTTTCGGACGGCGCGGCTTCCACCGGGAAGATTCGTTTGTTTCCGCAGGAGATGGGCGCTGGATGCACCAGATAGCCTGGCGTGCATAGATATGGAAATCAGCATTCCGCAGTGCTTCAAACCCGGGGTGAGACTCGCTGATGCTGGCGACCATGTTAAATGCGCCGCGTTCGCCTGCCGCCACTCCAAGAGCTTCTATCAGGGCCGACTGCTGGAAGATATCCTCTGGAGCAAGATAGACCAGGGAAGCGAGCGGTTCGCCGGGACGGTGCAGGAGCTGTCCGAACCCATCAATATTTTCCTCTGAGCGGGCAACCAGTGTAACAGCACGGCCCCCTGGTGCGAACGCATCCTGCAGTAGATAATTGAATGTGCTTGGTCCCTTGGTCAACCCAAGCCGTGACTCCAGGCAGATACCGTCATTTCGAAGGCGGATCAAAAGAGGGACATCTTGCCAGTTGAATGGTCTGATGGTCAAAGGTTTGTTTCCTCTATCATACGGATAAAGTACTGGTGAAAGCGGGTATCATTGGTCAGTTCCGGATGGAACACTGTTGCCAGCAGCTTGTCCTGGCGGGCGGCGACGATTCCTCCCGGCCGGTTCTGGTATGGATCGATACGGGCAAGAGTGCGAACGGTTGAACCGGTGCTGGAAATGAGGGGAGCCCGGATGAAGACTGCCCGGAAAGGTTGATCCTGATTTTCAAGGTCATCCACCAGGAGATCCACTTCGAAGCTGTCCACCTGTCTGCCAAAGGCATTCCGGTCGATCTCGGTATCCATCAGGCCGAGAAGGGGTTGATCGCGGTGTGCCTGTTTGGAAAGGAAGATTGCACCGGCACAGGTTCCCCAGACGGCTTTCTTCCGACCAAACGCGCGCAGCGGTTCCAGGAGGTTGTAGTCAACGCACAACTTCCCGATTGTGGTTGATTCGCCGCCCGGGATAATCAATCCATCGAGGTCCTCCAGCTGTTTCGGAAGACGAACCTCAACGTTGGATATGCCAAGTGTTTCGAGCATAATCCGGTGTTCCAGAAATGCTCCCTGTACTGCAAGGACTCCTACCTGCATGAAAACATCCTAATGGCGTCCATGGCTGCGCTGATATCCAGGCTGGCCATCCGGGCGCAGATTTCTTGATACTGGCGACAGGAGAGTCGGCTGCCTGCTGCAGAAGCGAAGGGCAGGCAGTACGCTGTCATCACACAAAGATGCGAGCTTACCAGCCGCGCACAGCCATCCGGTCTTCATCCGACAGGGTGGATACGCCAATACCGACCATGGGCTCACCCAGGTTTCGGCTGACCTCTGCCAGAATGGCGGGGTCCTGATAATGGGTCACAGCTTCAACGATCGCCTTGGCGCGTTTCGCAGGGTCGCCTGATTTAAAGATGCCTGAACCGACAAAGACTCCGTCCATGCCGAGCTGCATCATCAGGGCAGCATCAGCAGGAGTGGCGATTCCGCCCGCTGCGAAGTTCACAACCGGCAGCTGGCCGAGTTCCCTGGTTTCCTTCAGCAGATCGTAAGGTGCGCCGAGATTCTTGGCAAACGTCATCAGCTCGTCCTCGCGCATTCCCTGGATATGGTGAATCTGCCCGGTTACTTTACGGGCATGGCGGACAGCTTCGACGATATCGCCTGTCCCGGCTTCACCCTTGGTGCGGATCATGGCTGCGCCTTCACCGATACGCCGCAGGGCTTCACCTAGGTCGCGGCAGCCGCAGACAAAAGGCACATTAAAGCCGTGCTTGTCGATATGGTAGTCCTCATCTGCAGGGGTGAGTACTTCCGATTCATCGATGTAATCGACACCCAGCGCTTCAAGAATCTGGGCTTCGACAAAGTGCCCGATGCGGCATTTTGCCATCACCGGGATGGTGACGCTGTCCATAATCTCCTGGATCAGGGTGGGGTCGCTCATACGAGCCACGCCGCCGTCGGCGCGGATGTCTGCTGGAACTCGTTCCAGTGCCATAACTGCAACTGCACCGGCTTTCTCTGCGATTTTTGCGTGCTCAGCTGTCACTACATCCATAATCACGCCGCCCTTGAGCATCTGGGCCAGCCCCTTTTTAACTCTGAAGGTACCTACTTCCTTATCCATACCTGCCTCCTTATTTCAATGCGCTTCGATTCTACCACGCTAAAAATAATACGATCAATAACTGCGATTATTCCGTACAGCCGCGAACAAACCTGAAGAAAGCTTGTTTTAAACCCCTCCCGATTGAAAATCTTTTACCTTGGCCGGGTGGAGTAAATCACCATCCGATTCGGGAGTGCATTCCGGCTGAAAAGAAGTTACTCCTCCTTCTGAATATACACAGCCGTTCCTCCGGCATCCAGTTGTTTACCACCGTACCGGCTCCATCCGGCTGCTGTCTGCCCGGGATCTGCCGTGATAGAATCCAACCGTTAAATCCAGCTATATACCACCCCGGGGCATCTGGCTGACGGAGAAGATCAGCGGCAGCAGGATAAAAAGTGCGGGGACAGCAGAGTCGAGCCAGGGGCGATGTTTCACGTGAAACATTAAGCTGCTGGATACGCCGGTTTGTTGTAGTGAATCCGGAGAGGCCGGAGCTGCTGCAGAATGCATGTTTCACGTGAAACATGCTGGCAAAGGCAGGAACCCTGGCCGGGCACAGAAAAATCCGGATAAAGGAGGGGTGGATGCAGTCGCTGGTGCGTGTGGTGAATGCGGCTGGAATGATGGTTCTGCCTGTGCTGCTTGGTGTTTATCTCGCCAGGCGGACAAGGGCGTCCTGGCCGCTGTTTGCAGCGGGGGCGGGAACATTTTTGTTCTCGCAGCTGCTTCACCTGCCTTTTAACCGCTTTCTGCTGCTTCCAGGTCTGGAAGCAGGCGGGTTCGGGGTTGATGGAGATATTCAAACCCAGTTGTTATTTGCACTCGCTCTCGGCCTTTCGGCAGGTGTGTTTGAGGAGTTTTCCCGTTATATCGTGCTGCGCTTTGGAGCGAAATCCGCACGAGATTGGAAGTCCGCGCTCATGTTTGGCGCCGGACACAGCGGGGTGGAGGCGTTTCTCCTGGGAGGGATTGCCCTGGCAGCCCTGATTCAGGTATCGGCGTATAACACGCCTGCGTACCTGAACTCCCTGCCTGAGGATCAGCGGAGTCTGCTCGTCAGCCAGATCGAACTCTACTGGTCTATTCCGTGGGCCACAGCACTGCTCGGCCTGGTGGAGCGTGTGTTTGCGCTGTGTTTCCACATTTCTGCGGCAGTGCTGGTGATGCAGGTATTCCTGCGCAGGAACAACTGGTGGCTGCTGGCGGCGGTTCTCTGGCACACACTGCTGGACGCGACGGCGGTTTTGATTAATATTCGGGCTGGCGCTTTTGCCGCTGAAGGTGCTCTGGCGGGATTGACTGTGATCTCTGCGCTGATTATTTTCACGCTGCGCCCGGTTTCTTCTGAAGGTACAACACCCTCAGAGCAGGTTTCTCCCGAGCAGCCGGATCAGTCTCCTGTGCCGCGCGTTCCTGAAAATACCAGGATTCAGGAGCGGATAAACGACAGCAGGTACGAGTGATCATCCGGACGGAAAGAGTTATGCCTTGTGCAGCCCCCGGTTGCGGATTATGATTTTTCTCTGTGAGGGAATTAAAGTATGACTACAGCTGTTCAAACCCGGGATCTCAGTAAATCGTTCGGCGTCCTGAATGCGGTAAACCGGTTGACCGTATCGATAGAACGCGGAGAAGTGTTCGGTTTTCTCGGCCCGAATGGTGCGGGAAAAACAACAACCATTCGTATGCTGACAGCGCTAATTGCCCCTTCTGCAGGTACTGCACAGGTTGCAGGCTTCACGCTGGGGGAGGACGATCAGCAGATACGCAGCCGGGTGGGAATTCTGACGGAAAGCCCCGGACTATATGATAACCTGAGCACCGAACGCAATCTCGCCTTTTTCGGTCATCTCTATCGTGTGCCGGACCTGTCTGCTCAGGTGGATCGGTACCTCAAACTGCTCGGTTTGTGGGGCCGCAGACAGGATCCCGCTGCCACACTGTCCAGGGGGATGCGCCAGAAGCTGGCCATTGCCCGGGCGCTGCTGCATGAGCCGGAAATTCTTTTCCTGGATGAACCAACAAGCGGCCTCGATCCGGAGGCGGCTCGTCTCGTACGCGAGTTTGTGGCTGATCTGAAACAGGCAGGCCGGACAATCTTTCTCTGCACCCACAATCTCGAAGAGGCAGACCGCCTGTGCGACCGTGTGGCTGTGTTTAATACCCGCCTGGTCGCCATGGATACGCCTGCAGCGCTTCGCTATCAGCTTTTCGGCCGCAAGGTGGTATTTCATCTGCGGGCTGTGCGTCCTGGCTTTGAGGATCTGGTCTCCGGGTATGGTTTTGTCCAGCAAGTCCAGTCTGTTGAAAATAAACTGGTAGTGACCCTGGAGAACCCGGAGGAAAACAACCCTCTGCTTGTCCAGGCACTGGTGGCAGCGGGGGCTGATATCCAGTTTCTCGGGGAGATCAAACGCTCTCTTGAGGATATCTACCTGCAGCTGCTGGAAACCGCAAGATTACCCGAGGTGGAAGTGAATCGGCGGATTTCGGAGCCGGCCGCACGTGAGGAAAACCATGGATAGAGTAGTTCAGATCGTCCGCAAGGAATGGCAAGAGGTCTTTCGTAATCGGCTGGTGCTGTTTACGGTGGCGTTTCTCCCGCTGATTCTTACGGCTCTTCCGCTGATTATTCTGGGGGCCGTCGGGTCAACCGAGGGGATGGATGAGATGCTGTCCAGTGATCTTCCGGGCGAGTTCGGACAGTTGTGTGAGGGTTTGGATGGCGCTGATTGTTCGCAGTACTTTCTGCTCAGCCAGTTCATGTTGATGTTCATGCTGATCCCACTGGCGATCCCCTCTACCATCGCATCCTACAGCATCGTAGGCGAAAAAACCACGCGTACGCTGGAGCCGATTCTGGCCACACCCATTACAACGCTGGAACTGCTGTTGGGTAAAAGCCTTGCCGCTTTTGTCCCGGCTGTGTTGGCCACCTGGCTGGGTTTCGCTGTGTTTACTGTTGGGGCAGCACTGCTGCGTGTGGGACCGGCCGTGATAGGCCGGATCCTGAGCCCGCTGTGGCTGCTGGCTGTTCTTATAGTAGGCCCTCTGCTGGCCGTTGCTTCTGTCTGTGTGGCTATCATGGTCTCTTCCAGAACGCGTGACCCCCGTGTGGCAGAACAGATCTCCGTACTTGTGATAATGCCGCTGCTGGGTTTGTTCTTCGGGCAGGTCAGCGGACTGATTTTGATCAATGAAAAAATGATTTTGTGGATGGCTGCCGGGCTGGTGGTTCTGGATGCAGGTTTGCTGGCGTTTGCCACACATCTGTTTGACCGTGAGTCCATCCTGACACGGTGGAAGTAGGAGGACGAATGGTTCTGCGGCAAGGTTGGAAAAAATTTGTTGTACTGCTTGTGCTGGTTTGTCTGTTTGTTCCCATTCAGGTTTTTGCTCAGGAAGAGGAGGGGGCTCTTCAACTTCGGATGAGGAAAGATTTCGGGTTCAATGCGGGGCTTAAAATCCAGGGAAAATTCACGTTGTCTCTGTCGGGAAGTGATTCGTTTTCCCGGGTCGATTTCTATGTTGATGAGGAGCTGGTGTATTCGGATGACAGCGCTCCTTTTGAATATGCTTTTCATACGGACAGCATCGGCCTGGGTACCCACGCGTTCTTTGCTGTGGCAATCGATGCCAATGGTAAAAAACGTATCAGTGAGACATTAACCCGCGAGGTTGTCTCAGCTGAAGAAGGCTGGCAGACTGCGGGGAAGATCGCGCTTCCGATTTTAGCTTTCTCTTTGCTTGCGGCGCTGCTCGGCACTGCAGGGCCGATGCTGTTGGGCAGGAAAAACAGGAGTTTTGAATTGGGGAAATATGGCCTGATGGGTGGTGTGGTCTGCCCCCGCTGCGGCCTGCCATACTCCCGCTCCTTCCTGGCACCTAACCTGCTGTTCGGCAAACTGGTCCGCTGCCCGCACTGCGGCAAGGTGGCTGTGCTCCGGGCGGCTTCTGCAGAAACCCTGCGCACTGCCGAAGACAGGTTTCGCAGTCAGAGCGGGGAAGGCGCTTTCTCCGGTGAAACGGAAGAGGAATCGCTGCGCCGCAGTATTGAGGACTCTCGCTTCGAGAAGTAGCCGGTTGTGTTCCGGCTGGAGTGCTGCTTCTATTTTTATGACGCTGTCACAGGGGGCACTTTCAGGGTCAGGAAGGTGATTTTGGCCAGGATATGTTCTCTGACTGAATCCAGAGTACAGCGGCCGGCTGACAGGAGGAAACCTTTTGAGTCAACAACCACCAGTATGTGATTATGAAGGGTCGGATTACCAGCAGACTTTCTGGGACACAGGCAAGCGTGCCTATGAAGACCGGGTTGAAGAGATCGCGATCCGCAGGCTGCTGCCGGCGGGCGGCCGCCGGCTGCTGGAGTTGGGCGCTGGTGCAGGCCGGAATACCCCCCGCTACCGCGGGTTTGAAAAGGTGGTACTGCTGGATTATGCCCGCAGTCAGCTGAAGCTGGCTCAGCAGCGGTTGGGGTCCGATCGGTATATCTATGTTGCGGCTGACGTTTACCGGCTTCCATTTGCTCCCGGCGTTTTCGACTGTGCAACCATGATCCGCACCCTGCATCACATGGCTGATCCACAGGCAGCTCTGACAGAGGTGCGTTCGGTGCTTCAGGGCGGGGGTTCCTTTCTGCTGGAGTATGCCAATAAACGCAATCTCAAAGCCGTGCTGCGCTGGATGCTGCGGCGGCAGGAATGGAATCCTTTCGATAGAGACCCAATTGAATACATACCACTGAACTATGACTTTCACCCGGCTGCGGTGCGGTCCTGGCTGGCTGAAGCGGGTTTCCAGGTGATGCGCCAGTTGACAGTTTCCCACTTCAGGGTCGGTTTTCTGAAGCGGACAATTCCATTGGAACTTCTGGTCGGACTCGATTCGCTGCTGCAGTGGACCGGCTCTCTTGTCCAGCTGTCTCCCAGTGTGTTTGTGCAAAACAGGGCAGCAGGCGACACGCCGGCAGCTGACGAAGGCGTCTTCTGGCGCTGTCCTGCCTGTGGTTCGCTGGAGCTGGAACCGGGCGACGAGGTGCTGTTGTGTGCCGCCTGCGGGCGACGCTGGCCGGTCAGAGACGGTATATACGACTTTAAAGACCATCTTTAGCACAATACTGGTGCGCCAGGATGGTTATACCCTGGAGGGCGGCGTTTTTTGCATTGTCGATGAAAGAAAATGGCCGGCGCTCCTTTTGGATCCAGCCAGCTTATCCTGTACAATAGGGCTGGATAACAGCTTTGGGCTGAGGATTGTTGTATCCTCTGCGTGTTCGTTGTATACTTTTTCATCACATGGATTAATTCCTGCTGCATAAGGATCGATCAGACATGAAAGTAACCTGCCTGCAAGAAAATCTGGCCCGTGGTTTGAGTATTGTTTCCAGAGCTGTAGCAACCAGAAGTACGCTGCCTGTTCTGGGAAACGTATACATGGCGACTGAAAATGGAAGGCTGCGCCTTTCTGCCACCAATCTGGAGCTTGGTATAACCTGCTGGATCGGTGCCAAGACGGAAGAGGATGGGAGCACCACGGTCCCGTCACGGACCTTTGTGGATCTGATTAACACACTTCCCAACGACCAGGTTGAAATGGATTTGAGCGTCCGGACGCAGGTCCTCAATGTGCGCAGCGGGCCGTATACCAATGACATCAAGTGTATCGATGCCCAGGAGTTCCCCCCCATGCTGCCGCCGGATCTGGATGGCGGAATAACGATTTCGGCTGAAGATCTGAAAGAGATGATCGGCCATGTGGTTTTTGCAGCCTCTCATGATGATGCGCGCCCGGTATTGACCGGGGTGCTGGTCACCATGGAGAATGGTGAAATGACCATGGCGGCCGCGGATGGTTTCCGGCTCTCAGTTCGAACAGCGCATCTTTCCACGCCGGACGCAACCATGACAAAATCGATCATCCCATCGAGGGCGATGTCTGAGCTGGCACGGATCCTTGGTGATGGGGATGAGACCGTCACGATGATCCTGCCGCCCGACCGCGGACAGGTTGTTTTCCGCACCAAGTCGATCGAAGTTGTATCGCAGCTGATTGAAGGCAGCTACCCCGATTTTCAAAGTATTATCCCGAAAAGTTATGAGACCCGGGCAATGGTCAACACAACGGCCTTTTTGAAAGCCTGTAAAGCCGCGGATATTTTTGCCCGAGAATCAGCCCACTCCGCTCGTCTGCGGATGGTGCCCGGGCCTGGCGGAACCGTTGAAGTGTCCGCCACAGCTGCAGAGACCGGCTCCAACCAGACGGTTGTGGAAGCGACCGTGGAAGGCAACCCGATTGAGATCGCATTCAACGTGCGTTTCCTGGTTGATGTTCTCAATGCAGTTGGCACGCCGAATATATACCTTGAAACTACTTCGTCCTCCTCACCGGGATTGATAAGGGCCGCCGGGCGGGACGATTTCCTGCATGTGATCATGCCCATGCACCTGGGTAAATAATTCGCCAGGAGTAACTGTAAACACAATGGCTGCCTCAGAAAACGGAGGCAGCCTTTTTTTTCAGTTAAGGTTTTTATCTATTTGCCTGCATGCATCCTTTCCCGTACACTACCAGAATACGAAAAACGTTTTTCCCAAAGGAGAAATCCGAAAGGAGAGCACATGGACAGCCCGGTATATAAGATGATTGAGGTGGTTGGCACGTCGACGAAGAGTGTGGATGATGCGATACAGAACGCTGTTTCCAGGGCTTCAGATACTGTCCGTAAAATGCAGTGGTTTGAGGTTTCGGAAATGTCAGGGAGAATTAAAGACGGGAGCGTTTCGCAATTCCAGGTCAAGTTAAAAATCGGCTTTTCGATTGAGTAATTCAGGTTGATACCCGCTGCCGGATATCTTTAATCGATACGGCGATAATTATGTAAATAAATCACGAATGTCACTGCTCCAATCGGCTGGATTCCGGAAAGAGCCGGTTTGGGAGCGGATGTTTGTTGTTATCCTGATCGTAGGGTGCATATGAAACAGGCTGCTTCTTTCAAGTTTGATTGGTTCTTCAATGGCGGGATTTCCGGCCGCCTGCACCGGCTGCGCTGGT
Organism: Anaerolineales bacterium; assembly: GCA_016927115.1. GTDB lineage: Bacteria > Chloroflexota > Anaerolineae > Anaerolineales > E44-bin32 > JAFGNH01. The sequence continues at coordinate 13,701 of JAFGNH010000147.1, forward strand.
TGTGGCTCCTGATGCTGTACGCGTTGGGTGCAGTAGTGTGGGGATTTTTTCTGGACTGGGGACGGATTCAATTTGACCTGCATGACTGGACTCAGGAAGGCCCCCGCCTTTATTTTCTGCGTGAGGCACTGCTCTCGGGTCAGCTTCCACTTCACATTTCAAGTCCCTTGTTTGCCGGTGAGCGGTTTCTTGCCGTTCCGGATACCCTGTTTTCACCGCAGATTCTTCTGCTGAAGGTGTTGGAGCCGGGCCCGTTTGTGCTGGTGAACCTGCTGCTGATGTATACGGCAGGTACAGCAGGAGTGGCACTTCTGACTGTCCGACGGCATTGGTCACCGTTTTCGATGACGATCGCTTTTTTCCTGTTGAATTTTAACGGCCAGATCGTGACTCAGCTGGCAGTCGGTCACACAATGTGGATGACAGCGTTCCTGCTGCCTTTCTTTGTGCTGCTGGTGCTTGATTTGCTGGAGGGGAAGGGATCCTGGGGTTGGGTCTTAAAATTGTCTGTGCTCCTGCTCGTGTTTTTCCTGCAGGGAGGGTTCCATTTTGTCACCTGGACGCTGCTTTTTCTGTTGATACTTGCGCTGGTTGTCCCCCGGCACCATAAGCAGGTGCTGGCCGGTGTGGGTTTCAGCCTGCTTCTCTGCATGCCGCGCGTTCTCCCCACTGCGATTGAGATGGCTGGAGTACGCCGCCAGTTCATATCCGGATTCTTTTCGTTAGCGGATCTACTGGAGGCTCTGGCCTCACTGAAGTTCCCATATCAGGCCGGAGCGGAAAAGTATGCCTCACTGGGGTGGTGGGAAGTCGACAACTACATCGGGCTGGTGGGTTTACTGCTTCTGGTGTTCGGCCTGTGGCGCACATGGAAAGATGTAGATTCCCCGAGCCGGCAGGTGCTTCTCCCCTTGTTCCTGTATTCTCTTCTTTGCCTGGGAAAGCTGTACCAGCCTGTGACGATGCTGCCGATCCCGCTTTTTAACGCCGAGCGGGTGGCCACCCGGTTTCTGCTGCTGTCGCTGGTGATTGTGATCATTCTCAGCGTGGATCAGCTTGAGGTTTTCCTGCGAAAACAAAAACTGCACAGCATCGGGAAAATTACTGCTGCAGGCCTGGTTTTGATCCTTGCCCATGATCTGCTCCAGCATGTACGCCTGTGGCGCGTGGAGAATATGTCACAGCTGTTTTCTCGCACTCCGGTGGACATCACAGCAGAAGTGCTGCGTATTCAGGATCCGGTTTATACAGGAGCTCTGGTTGTGGGGGTGGGGATTGCTGTGCTGGCAGCGGGTGTGTTGTTGGTGCTTATACGTCGCGAAAGAGCCATAATACCACCTCAGTCAGGGAACTACCTGCAGGACTGAGGACCAGCAACGGGTCTCCGGCGAAGGAGTGGGATGAACATGGAGCCGGCAGTCAGGATTCAAAACATAACCAAACGCTACGGAAGCCTCACGGCAGTGAAAAATCTTTCGCTTGAGATTTTTCCTGGTGAGGTGCTGGGTTTTCTGGGGCCCAACGGTGCAGGCAAGACGACCACCATCCAGATTCTGTGCGGCTTGCTTGCGGCGGATGAAGGCAAGGTCTTGGTGTACGGAGCACAGACAGCGCGATCTTCGGCAGTAAAGGAGCGGATTGGCTTATGCCCGCAGGATATCCTCATCTGGCCGCACCTCACATGCAGCGAACAGCTCAAGTGGGTGGGCGGGTTATACGGCCAGACAACAAGCCAGACCCGGCGCAGGGCGGAAGAGCTGCTGGAACTGCTCGGACTGACGGAAAAGCGGGATAAACAGGCGGGAACCCTTTCAGGAGGTATGAAGCGCCGTCTGAACCTGGCTCTTGCGCTGGTCCACGACCCTGAAATTCTGGTACTGGATGAACCGGAAGCCGGCCTGGACCCACAGAGCCGGGTGAATGTACGTGAACTGATTAAATCCCTTGCCGCAGAAAAAACCATCATTCTGACGACCCATAACATGGACGAAGCAGACCGGCTGTCTGATAGAGTAGCTGTGATGGACCAGGGGGAACTGCTTCTTGTGGATACTCCCGAGCGGTTGAAAAACCGGGTGGGAAAGGGGGATGTGCTTGAACTGGCTTTCACAAACACAGACGCTGCGGAACGGGCTGTTGGAATCCTGGCAGAGCAGTTCACAGGGACCGTTGTTCAGGAGGGGCGTCTGCTGATCCTGCGTTCGTTGAATATTCTGACACACCTGGCGACTTTCCTTGCAGCACTGTCGGCGGCCGGCTGCAGCCCGAACGAATCCCGGCTGAGGCAGAATACCCTGGAGGATGTATTCATCCAGCTGACAGGCAGGAGGCTGCACGAATGAGAATTCTTTCGGTGTTCTGGAAATCGCTGCGTGAACAGCTCCGCCAGCCGCTGGTTTTGAGCCTGACACTGCTGCTGCCGGCCATGTTTGTGATGTTGTACTGGATGTTTTTTCCTGGAGGAGGGTCCACTTCGTACAGTGTACTAATCTTGAATATGGATAAGGGAACCCAACAGGAGGACGGCTCCAGTCTATACGCAGGCGAGGATTTGATAGAAGAGCTTGCTTCTGTCCGCTACCAGAGCGGCGATCCGCTGCTCAGTATCAAAAAAATTGAGAATCGTGCTGAAGCGGAGCAGAAGCTTCGTGACCGCAAAGCAGCCCTGCTGCTGGTGATTCCGGCTGATTTCAGCACCGGCATGGCAAAACTCACTGCCGGGGAGACAGCAGATCCGGTTCATCTGACTATTGTTGGAGACCTTACCAATCCTTATTATTCAGTGGCGGCCATCTTCTGCAGTGCAGGCCTTGAGAGCTATCTGCAGGCGTACGCAGGGATGATTCCACCAGTAGCAATTCTGGAGGAGGCTCTCGGGGATTCTGCCGGCAGAAGCGAATTCGAAATGTATGTTCCCGGGCTCCTTATCTTTGCTGTCGTCCTGCTTGTTTTCCAGGCTTCGATGGTGATCACAGGGGAAGTGGAAGCAGGTACACTGCAGCGGTTACGGATGACGCGATTGAGTTCCTTCGAATATCTGTTCGGCACAGGTCTTGCTCTGGAAGTTATAGGAATCATCGCACTGCTGCTTGCTTTTCTGACTGCCCGCCTGCTTGGATTTGAAAGTGAAGGGCCGTTATGGGCGGCGGTGGTTGTCGGAGGGATAACCGGATTTGCCGTCATTGGAAGCGGGTTGATTGTTGCCGGTTTGACCAGGACAGTAAGCCAGGCTTTTCTATTGGCTAATTTTCCCCTTGTGCTGTTTATGTTTTTTACGAATGTTATCTATCCGGTTCCCGCGGTTCCACTTTTTACTGTTGGAACTCATACAGTCAATCTTTTCGAAATACTGCCGCCCACACATGCTGTGATCGCACTGAATAAAATCTTCAGCTTCGGAGTGGGGATAGACGAACTGGCATATGAATTAACGATGTTGTTGGTACTTTCTGTGCTGTATTTGTGGGTCGGAGTGGCCTTATTTGACCGTGTCCATCTGAAAGGGAACCATTGATAGTCAGAAGCCATGACGATATCAAACCTGCAGCTTCGATGTGTTCCCCTTTCCGAAAAAAGGAGTCAATGATCAGTTATGATAATCTTGACCGTGATGTGAAGGAGCGAAACAATAAGGAGCTGATTATTATGAAAAGTAAGTCTGTTCGATTTACTACAGGTCTGATACTGTGTCTTGTTCTGGTTCTCAGTGCAGCCTGCTCGTCTCCAACTGTACAGGAGGCGGTGGAAGCGCCGGTTGTGGAAGAAGGCTCCGGAGAAGCACCAGTCGTGGAGGATTCGAATGACGGCGCAGCATCAGAGGCCGCTGCACAAGAAGTGGAAGCCGCGGAAGCCGGAAATTTGGAGCAGGAAGAGGAATCAGAAGACAGCCTGCCGCCGGAGCCGCAGCAAGTTCCCTTTCTTGCGGCAGATGGTTACGAGCAGGTTGGAACATACTACCCGGGAGCAAAAAATCCCGGACCGCTCGTTTTCCTGATGCATTGGGCGCCGGGAGATCAGACTGATTGGGACGCGATCGCTCCCTGGCTGCAAAACCGCGGCATGCCTGCTCCTGAGAATGTGGGCCCGGAAAAGCCATGGCTTGATGCTTCATGGTTCCCTGACCTTGGAGAAAACAATTCCTTTGGGGTATTCGCATTTACCTTCCGGCATTGTGAAGGCGGGTGTTCTGAGTTCGATCGGGAAGGTTGGTTGAACGATGCCTATGGTGCGTATGAAGCTGCCCTCACTTTGCCCGGTGTTGACCCTGAACGGATGGTTATCATTGGGGCAAGTATCGGAGCGGATGGTGCTGCTGATGCCTGTTTGGACGGATGTCTTGGCGCTTTGTCGCTTTCCCCGGGGGATTACCTGGGTGTGAATTACAGCGAGGCTGTTATAGCGGCCGAAGAAGCGGGTAAGCCGTTCTGGTGTCTGGCTGCCGAAAGTGATACACCATCCTATACAGCCTGCAGCACTGCTGAGGGAGAACAGTATCGTTCGATTTTCTACCCCGGCAGTGAACACGGGATGGCGCTGGTTGTTCCCGACACATACGATCCGGATACCATGCAGGTTGTGCTGGAATTCCTCGATCTGACAATCGGGCTGAAGTAGCTGCACATCCGGTATAAGTTGGCAGCGGATCCTGCCTGAAAAAAGGTGGGATCCGTTTCTTTTTAGAGACATAACGCTGCCGGGTGTTACCGGGTGCTGCCGGGACGAAATAATCGCTGCAGGCGAACTTTCCCGTATAATAGGCTTTAATCCACTTCGATACAGGTGGTATTTCGGTGAGGTTTGTATGGCTTTTGACTCTTCTGATTTCCCCCGGGTTCTGACGATCTACCTCGAGCTCAGCAACTACCCGATCCTTTCTCCGAGGATAAGGGCACGCATGCGTCAGGAATTGTTCAAAAAGCGCGTGATTTCACCAGATGCCTTCGAAGAGGAAGTCCGACTTAAGGCACTGCAATCGCAGCGACGCGAGGGATTGAGCGACCCCTTCAACGAAGAAGCCGCTGATGTCTGGAATGAACGCGTCTCCATTGTCCGCGATCACCTGACCGATTTCTACTTCGCATATAACCTGCCGCATGACCTCTTTGTAGAAATTGTGCGCGAAGCACTTTCCAAACGGGTTGACCCACAGGAAGTGGTGCTTTCTTTCCATCCAGAACTGGCGCCGTGGGACATGCTGTTTGCGCAGGGAGAATCCTACGAAGTGCTGCCGGATGAAGAAAAGTATAAAGTCCACCACCATTTGCAGGAGATCAAGGTAGTACTGATCAAAGCCATGATCAGTGACCACCTGCACTATGTCGGGATTGCCAGAGAGTGGTTCGATATTTCGGATCTGAAAGAGATCCGGGCACACCGGATCGGAAGGGGAAAAATCGGCGGGAAAGCCGCAGGCCTGATGCTGGCGAACAGCATCCTGCGCAAAGCTGCACCGCCGGACCTGCTTGAGCGGATCGAAATCCCCCGCTCCTGGTTCCTGGGTGCCAATGTGTTCTACCAGTTCACCCAGCTGAATAAACTGGTAGAGTTCAGCAATCAGAAGTACAAGAGCGAGGAAGAGATCCGGGCTGACTACCCGGATGTACGACAGCGATATCTGTGCGGCGTATTCCCCGATCACATCATCGAAGGCCTGCGGGGCATTATCAGCATCGTCGAAAAGTCGCCGTTGATCGTGCGCTCCAGCAGCCTGCTCGAGGACAGCTTCGGCTCGTCGTTTGCCGGCAAGTATGAAAGCTGTTTCTGCCCCAATCAGGATACACCGGAAAATAACCTTGAAGATCTGATCGATGCGATCGTAAAGGTCTATGCGAGTGTCTATAACGCAGATGTGCTGACATACCGCCGGAAGCGCGGGCTGATCGATTACGATGAGCGTATGGGCATTCTCATCCAGGAAGTGCAGGGGCGGCGCTACGAACATCTCTTCTACCCCGACGCAGCCGGTGTGGCCTTCTCCCGCAACCAGTACCGCTGGAACCCGGATATCGATCGCAACGCCGGTTTCATGCGCCTGGTGCGCGGGCTCGGCACCCGGGCAGTGGACCAGCTTGGTGATGACTACCCCCGCTTTGTAGCACTCAGCCATCCATCGCTGCTGCCTGAGTCCAGTCCCAAACACATCCGACGCTATTCCCAGCACCAGATCGATCTGATCAACCTTGATTCAAATCAGATGCAGACACTCCCGATCACCAGCACACTCGATCGGTCTACACTCCTGCTCCGCTATCTGGCGCAGCGCTATCGGGATGATAACCTGGAAAACCTGCTCAGCATTCCACTGGATTTAAACTCGGATGACCTGGTGCTCACTTTTGATGGCCTGCTGCGCCACACAGATTTCCCGGAGCTGATGCGACGCGTGCTGCGTATCCTCGAAGCGGCATACGGCTCACCTGTGGATATCGAATTCGTGGTTGAGCTGGCACAGGACAGCCCTGGTAAACCCTGGCCGATAATCCACCTGCTGCAATGCCGCCCTCAGAGCCGTATGTATGGTGGTTCTGTTGCGATCCCCAAGAATGTCCCGGAGAATCAGCGTATCTTTATCACCCGCAGGCTGGTTCCCGATGGACGCGTTTCCAATATCCGCTACCTGGTCGTCATCACAGATCCAAAAGATGCCGGTGCCAATCCGGAGGAGCAGAAAGAGCTGGCCAAACTCATCGGGCGCATCAACGAGCGACTCAAGGACGAAAAATTTCTGCTGCTTGCACCCGGGCGCTGGGGCAGCGTCAATCCGGAACTGGGGATCCCAGTTTCCTATTCGGATATCTACAACGCGCGGGCTCTGATTGAAATTATTCGCGATGAGACGGCCCCCGAGCCTTCTTACGGCACACACTTCTTCCAGGACCTGGTCGAATCAAATATCTATACGCTGGCGCTTGCTCTGAAGGATAAGGATGTCTTTGTCAACAATTCTGTTCTGTATGAAACACACAATCACCTGCTGGACCTGATGCCTGCAGAGAAACGCTGGAAAAACCGTATCCGGATTGTGGACCTTCAAACAGAATTTAAAGCTCTCGCGGATCTGGTTATGAACGGTGAGGAAAATACAGCGTTTGCCTTTTTAAATACCGGTGATCTGGATGTAAAGATGGTTGCAGGGGAGACAGATACGGCGGATATTTAGTAATTTTACGCTGAAGGCCAGCCAAACTCGCCAAGCAAGGGAACGAATGCCACAGGGACCATCCGCTCAAGGTGGAAACGGTCCCCTTCCCTGGTCCAGCGCTCCAGATACTGAGTTCCTCTCCCCCCGGCAGGAATTACCAGCCTTCCCCCCTCGGCAAGTTGTGATTTCAACGGCTCCGGTACACCCGGCGCTGCAGCTGTGACAATGATGGTATCATAGGGGGCATACTTTTCCAGTCCAATACTTCCATCCCCGAGGATAACCTGGACGTTGTCTGCCCCAATTTCCGCCAGCACCTTTCGGGCGCTGTCTGCAAGTTCCGGAATGCGTTCCACCGAATAAATTTGTGCGGCAAGAGCAGACAGCACAGCCGCCTGATAGCCGGATCCGGTGCCGATTTCGAGAACGGTGTTGTCCGGCTGCAGCTGGAGCAGCTGCGTCATCAGTGCAACGATGTATGGTTGGGAGATGGTCTGGCTGTGACCAATTGGAAGTGGTGTGTCATGGTAGGCCTGACTGACAAGGCCGGGATCGACAAACCGGTGGCGCGGTATGCTGCCCATGGCTTCCAGCACGCCGCGATCGACAATGCCGCGGTACTCGAGCTGCTGGGACACCATTCTTAAACGGGCCTGCTGGTTTTCTTCGGTTTCCATCGTTTTCCTCACTTCTATTATAAAGGGCATCGGGTGCCCGACAAAATGCAGGATCAGGTAAAAGATATCCCTTGATGGATTGAAGCAACTGCGGACTGACAGAGGCTCCGGCAGCAGGGGAGGGTGGCTGACGGAAATGGGATTACGGCAGCATCACTGCTGCAGGCTGGATCGCACTATCTGGTCGCCCGGGAGCTATCGAAGGTTGCAGTGATAACAGCTGATTATTCTGGCCGGATCCTTATGGGGGTATGGAGTGGGTTCCTCGTGGGCGTGGTTGATTACCCTACCCTTTGTTCTTTCCATATATCGGCTTCGTTGTGGTAGCCGGCTTCTTCCCAGAAGCCCATCCGGTCGGCGGTTCTAAACTCAATGCCGCGCAGCCATTTTCCGCCCTTCCAGAAGTACACATCCTTCAGGTCGTTCCTGTCCGGGAGTGCACCCACCACCGCACGCAGCGGATAACCGTGTTCAAGCGGTAGAGGTTCACCGTTGTAGTGTGTAGCGAGCAGGAAGTTTTCCGCAAGCGCCGCCTCCAGCGGAAGATTGGTGGTGTATCCCTGTTCACAGTGCTGCAGGATAAAAGCTGCATCCGGATCCGGTTCGACCAGCCCTTCGCGCACCATCCAGCCCAGTGATACGCCCTCCCACTCGGTGTCGAATTTGCTCCAGCGGGTCACGCAGTGAATGTCCATGATTATTTTTACCCGCGGAAGCTGCCGGAACGTTTCCCAGGTCCAGCGTTTTTCTTCAGCCACCGCGCCGAAGATGCGGAAATCCCAATCGCCCAGGTCCACCTTCGGTACCGGGCCATAATGCAGGACCGGCAGCCTGTTGGTGAGTGATTGGCCGGGTGGAAGGCGCCCCTCCGTCTGCACCCTGTTTTCTTCCTCTTTTCTGAAGAACGCTCCGTTTTTCATGTTCAGCTCCAATTATGCCAATTCTTATCCAAATTATATCCGCTGCGCATCCAAAATGTGGGCAGGAATAGGGTTTTACTGGCCTGTGGACTCTGCATCTGAATACCCGGATCAAATCCAGACAGGTATTCGCAGACATATTCGATTCCTTTCCGCTGGACGATGGCACAACACAGAAAGTATCGTACACTCAAAAAGACTGGTGGTTGGGTATTTGAACCGGTTTACTGTCCCGATTGTTATTGAGGTACAACCTCCTGCCTTTATATAGAAGCATAAAACCAAAAGTTAATAAAGGAAGAGGACAGAATCATGGAAAAAGATTTTCCTATCCTATCCGTTGACAATCCCGACTGGGATACTATCGGGGGAGGTATTCACAGTTACAACATCCGGAAGGCAGGCGAGGATAACGGGCAAAACCTGTGTTTTATGATCCAGGGGCCTGAAGAGGAAGCCCTGGGGGGTGTTATTGCCGCGGTACATTGGGATTGGCTGTATATCGATCTGATGTGGATCAAAGAAGAATTCCGCGGGCTCGGTTACGGCAGGCGGTTGTTGGAGATGGTTGAAGATAAGGCGCGGCTGCTGGGAGCGAAGAACGCCTATCTGGATACATTCAGCTTTCAGGCACCGGGGTTCTACCAGAAATTCGGCTATCAGGTTTTTGGAGAACTGAAGGATTTTCCTGTCGGCTTCCAGCGCTTCTATCTTTCAAAAACGCTTTAATACGACGACTATTATCCCCCCATTTTCCCATCAGCGGCTGTGCGGTTCTTTCTTCAGGGAGTAAAAATGTGCGCTTTAAAAGTAAACAGGGAAATACGAAGTGAAATTATCCAATCCCTCTCGGAGAAGCTGTTGGCCGAATATGTGTTTCCGGAAACGGCCGAACAAATCCGCGCAAGCCTTAAAGAACACCGGGAGAGTGGGGACTATGACGGAATAGACGATGGCGAGGCCTTTGCCGCCGCCCTGACCCGGCACATGCAGGAGGTCAGCCGCGATGAACATTTGCGTATGAGATGTGTTGAAACACCCCTGCCGGAACATGAAGGGTCGCTGCTCCAGAACAAGGAGAAGCTGGCTGAACTTCAGCAAAGGGCGCAGCTGGAAAACTATGGTTTCCACAAAGCCGAGCGGCTGGCGGGAAATATCGGCTTTCTGGATATCCGCACGTTCTACCGGCCTTCGTGGGGGAGCGGCGATACTGCCGCTGCAGCGATGGGTTTTGTGTCGAGTACGGACGCGCTGATTTTTGACCTTCGCAAATGCGGGGGCGGCAACCCCGGGATGGTCGCCCTGATTTGCAGCTATTTGTTCGATGGAGAACCGGTTCACCTTAACAGTCTCTACTGGCGAAAGGACGATTCTACACAGCAGTACTGGACGCTGCCGTATGTTCCCGGCGTCCGATATACGGAAAACCCCGTTTATGTATTAACCAGCAGCTACACTTTCTCGGCAGGGGAGGAATTTGCTTACAATCTGAAACATCTCCAGCGGGCTACCCTGATCGGGGAATCAACGGCCGGTGGTGCCCATCCGGGAGCCCCTTTCCGTTTGCATCCGTATTTTGATGTCTTTATCCCTCAGGGGCGGGTAATCAACCCCATTACCGGCACCAGCTGGGAAGGGGAAGGCGTAGTACCGGATATTCCCGTATCTGCAGAAAAGGCATTGGATACCGCATACAGAATGGCACTCGATACTGTTATTGAGCATCTCGGCAGTGCAGACACCAGGCCGCTGAACAAACTGCTGGAAGAAGCCCGGGCTGCACGAGGCAGATGCGAATGATTATTCGCCCCTAATATTTAAGGGGCGGGATAAGATAACGCCGGAACGACAACCTTTCGATAGATTGTATAGTACAAATCCGATCCTGAACCGCCCGCGCGGTACATCCCGTACAGTTGGGTCGATCATACGCGAATTTAAAATCGGTGTTACGAAATGGGTCCGGAAAAACACGGATATCTACGTCTTATGGCAGCGAAATTATTTTGAACACATCAAACGAGACGAAGAGGATTTGTACGAAAAGACGCAATACATACAGCGGAACCCGGAAAAACTGGAACAGGATTTCCTGGATAACCTTGACCAATCATAGGGCGAAAAATCTTTCGCCCCTGCCGTTATTTAAGGCGCGGGATAAGATAACAACGGAACGACAACCTATCGATAGATCTTAAAGCTGCTGGACCTGCTGACACTGATTGTCGGACCCCTCAGGCAGTGTTTTGATCAGCATGAATCCCGGCCTGGGGACAGGCTTCTGAGTACTCAGACCGGTTTTTTTCCATAAAGACTGGGAAATGCCGCAGAGGGGGCAGCAGGAAGGACGCTTTTTATCCGGCTTTTCCGTTTGAAACGTGGTTTACAGCTGATTCTGCTCCGGGAATGGGTTTCAAGAACCGGATCAGCCCCAATCCCGACAGGGAGAATGACAGGCACATCGACAGAAAGAGGATCAATAACCCGGTAAGGCTCTCATGTATCAGGAGTAAAGCCAATGCACCCGTTGAGGAAACGATCAGGAATTCGAGAGCTGTTGTGCCCAGGAGGATGAATACCCATCCCCGGCCTGTCTCAGACCATCTGTTCATCAGCAGCGACTGCCCTGCCCCTGTGAAAAGTGCTTCAAAAAACCAGAGCAAATAGAACAATACAGCTATCCGGTCGTATTCAGTAAAACCGGGTCTGAGCCGCAGAGCCTGTTCAAGCGGCTCCATAAGTGAAAAACTCACTGCAGCTGCAGCCAGATAGGTTAGCCAGGTAGCCACAATCCATTGCTCTGCCCCCTTTCTGATTTCCTTCCTGATCACCAGCCACTGCAGCAGTCCCATGGTCAGGCCGATACCTGCCGCCAGCGCGATCCGAACCGGAAACTTTGCATGAAGCAGTATGGATGCTGCATCCGCTGCCCGCAGAAAAAATGAAACGAGGAGCCAGGAGATCCAGAATCTTACCCATCTCCGCCGGCCGTTTTGCGATCGCATTTCAGAACGTTTGCCCATCAGCTGACCTCCTGGAGGAATCCCGGGGATTGACCCAGGTCCGGCAGGATATCGCAAGAGAGAGGTCCCCGATCAAACCGGATCGTTCCGGATATGGGATTATACGCACACCTTTACTGCTCCGGCAAATATCCATAATCAGCTGTTTTAAAAGCAGGCCCCTCCCTTTTTCATCATTTTGAAAGGATTTGCACAGGGCTGGAGAAGAAAGGGCTGCTGCGCAATATGAAACTGTGCTGCTATACTGAAAACGTGTTGTCGCTGTTCTTTCAGAACTCTGGAGACAGTTCTTTTACACTGAATCCGAATACGGGAGGAAACACCAATGAGCGATCTGGAAGGTCATATGGATTTGGAAACCTGTTATGAGTGGGGTGATCTTTTCGCTTCTCCCCGTGAGAACCTTGAGAGCGGCATGCGTTTCAGGGCAAACCAAATGGGGCTGGAGCAGAAAGTGGCCGGCGAAGCTATTCTGTGGCTGGACGGGGACCAGGTGCGGGTGAAGTTCTGCTTCCTTCGCGATCCATCAGACATTGAAGCGGTCCGGCGGATCTACAACGACGACAGCAACATCGAAGTGCCGGTGTGTTTTATCGTCGTGAAACAGCCGGATCCTTCCGACGACAGGGGGGATATCATCTTCGATATTTTCCGTTTGAGCCCTCAGAGCTATCTATGGCACTTTAACAGGGTCTTTACAGCGCCTTGATTCTTCTGCCCCGCATATCAGACTGCGATTTGCTTTTGCCCGTGCTTACAAAAAGGGGTTTCGTGTAAAAATGGAGCAGCTTAGTGGAGGTGGTCGTTTGAGCAGACGGTTTTTTGCAAAAGTACTGTGGATTTTTTGTGCTGCTCTGGCAGGCTATATCATCGGCTGGATTCTGGGCTGGACTGTGTTCGACCCGGAGCTGGATATCTGGGCGCTGCTGGCCGCAGCCGGCGGGCTGGCCGGTATGGTGTTTGCGCTGGTGAGCGGGCGGGAATTCAGGAAAAGGGCGGCAGGACTATTCGGTACAGCACTCGGCTTATACCCGGGCTGGGTTCTGCGCACGCTGCTGTTCGGCGATGTACCGGGAGGCTGGGGGCTGCTGCTGGTGCTGTGCTGCGGTGCTGCAGGTGGACTACTCAGCGCATGGCAGGAAAGCCGGAAGGTGGTACGGGGGTTGACCGGTGCGCTGCTCGGTGGGTTTTTCGGCGGGTTGCTGCTGGAGCTGGTGTGGTTCGGGCTGACCCTGGAAGCCAACGGAGGCGATATGATTCTTCTGCGGGCCCCGGGCGTGTTGGCTTTCGGTGTTCTGGGAACTGCAGCCGGTATACGGCTGGGGTCGATTGACCGTTCTGTTGAGTGAGCAGTAGTAGTTGAGGCGTGATTATGGAAATTGTTGAAATCAAAAAAGCCGAAATCGCAAAAATCAAGGTGTTATGGGAGGAGTTGAACGCATACCATCGGGAGCGGTCCACACATTTCAAAGCCCATTTTGCGTCCTTCACATTTGAAAAACGGATAGAGAAACTGCAGGTTAAGGACCAACTGGTAATCTATGCGGCTGAAATCGATTCAGAGCTGGTTGGATACTGCATTGCAACGGTGAAGGGAAAAATCGGAGAAATAGACTCCCTGTATATTCAAAAGGAATACCGGGGGGACAATCTCGGCCGCAAACTGACAGAAAAAGCCCTGTCCTGGCTGAACAAATTTGAATGTGATGAGATTTATGTATATGTGGCGGAAGGAACTGAACCCGTTCTGCCTTTCTATGAAACGCTGGGGTTTCGGGAACGGTACCGCGTTCTTCAGATCCGTTAACCGCGGTAGAGGTTCAACATTACATGGGATTTTGGAAACGGAAGTGAGGCACGATTTATTCTAAGGAAATCGTAGGGGCAGATTTCAAAGACGATGGGAAAATCAAAATGATCAACCTTGCGGGATATTGTGAGAATTGAACGGATCGTGGGCAAATCTGCCCGTTTTGGAGCGCGGTGGTAAACGAACACATCGAATGTAATGGTGAATAAGGGCGTATCGAGCGGGCGGGTTGGCCGTTGGGGATTCGGGTTAGTGAAGAACCACATATGGCGCTTGTGATTTTGTGTTGAACCGTCCTTGAAACCCGCGCCCTACGGGTCAAAATAGGATCCCAATATCTCCGGAAGAATGAAAATGTGTCATACGGCGCGTAGGGGCAGATTTCA
>JAFGNH010000148.1 GCA_016927115.1 Anaerolineales bacterium
CGGTGCCAAATGGAAGCGGTTATTGTGCAGTATGGACCATGAGTACTTGCTTAAGGTTTTACATAATTGAAAATGCGATTGCCCTGGCATCAAGCCGCACTGTGTCAATGGGAATTGCTGATAGTAAAGCATCACACCGTGAAGCAGTGTATAATCCAGACATCCTGAATGGAGTAAGGCTGATATGGATTTTCTTTACAGTTCAAATCTGTTGTTTAACCTTTCCCTCTATTTCACAGCACTTACAGGCGCCTGCCTCGCAGCACTATGGATCAGTCTAATTTTCTGGACATATCGGGATATCCGTACCCGTACAAGGGATCGCCTTATTCATATTGTTGCCTCCGTAATGGTTGGCGTTCTGTATTTTCCAGGACTGCTTGTATATCTTATCCTGCGTCCGGCAGAAACACTGGACCATGCATACTACAAAACGCTCGAAGAAGAAGCGCTTCTTTCTTCCATCGAGCATCGACCAAACTGTCCGGGTTGCGGAGCGCAGACGAATCGTGAATGGTATTACTGCCCGCTATGCTATACACGCCTGGGGAAACAGTGTGGAGACTGTGGTCGCAAGATGGAACTCTCCTGGCAGCTCTGTCCGTATTGCGGCACAGCCGTACCGAGCTCCCGTGCTCGAATCAAGCATGTCCACGAAGAAGAGCCTTCTCCATCGCCTGACGATGAAAATAGCACTCTCACTGATCGGGAAATCAATATACCTGAAATCTGATCTTTTTTCTTGTTGAAAATTAATCCCTGGATCTTCTTAAGCAAAACAAACGGGCTCCCTTCAGCAGGGAGCCCGTATTGATTTTATCCGTCAGATTTGCTGCTTGTTCAGAATTTTTGATTAAACGCCTTTTTTCCAGCATAGACACCCATCTCGCCAAGCTCTTCCTCAATGCGAAGAAGTTGATTGTATTTTGCGACACGGTCTGAACGTGCTGGTGCCCCGGTTTTAATCTGACCCATATTCAGTGCAACAGAAAGATCTGCAATTGTAGTATCTTCGGTTTCGCCTGAGCGGTGTGATGTAACAGCTCTCCATCCAGCTCTGTGGCAGAGCTCAACAGCTTCGATCGTCTCAGTAAGGGAACCAATCTGATTAAGCTTTACAAGCAGCGCATTGCTGGCGCCTGTATCAATGGCCTTACGGATCCGATCAGGATTGGTAACAAGAAGATCATCACCAACAATCTGGATCTTTTCGCCCAGCTCGGTTGTCATCAACGTCCATGTATCCCAATCATCCTCTGCCAGGCCGTCCTCAATCGAAATGATCGGATACTGATTGACCCATGATTTCCACATATCGACCATTTCTTGACCGGTCAGCTCACGGTTTTCGGTTCGCAGAAGATACCGTTTTTTATCAGCGTCATAAAATTCTGATGCCGCTGGATCCAGCGCAATCATGATTTCCTCACCGGCTTTATAGCCGGCTTTTTCGATTGCTTCCAGAATGACTTCAACAGCTTCAGTGTTGGCTTTGAGTGCTGGTGCAAATCCGCCCTCATCCCCTACCAGAGCCGTATAACCTTTCGCTTTTATCACATCACGCAGCGTGTGATAGATCTCAGCTCCCCATCGAAGGCCCTCAGCAAATGAAGACGCACCTACAGGCATAATCATAAATTCCTGTGCATCCGTCGATTGCCATCCAGTGTGAGCTCCACCATTCAGGATATTCATCATCGGAACTGGAAGTATATGTGCATGCACCCCTCCGATATAACGGTACAGTGGCAGGCCTACAGAAGCTGCTGCTGCCTTTGCCACAGCAAGGCTTACGCCAAGAATAGCATTTGCGCCCAGCCTGGATTTATTCTCGGTGCCGTCCAGGTCGATCATTGACAGATCAACTTCTCGCTGCTCGGTGGCATCCATTCCGAGAAGCATCTCGGCAATTTCCTCGTTCACATTCGCAACTGCTTTGGTAACACCCTTGCCTCGATAGCGCGTTTTATCAGCATCACGCAGCTCCAGAGCCTCATGAACACCCGTAGATGCACCTGAAGGAACAATTGCTCGTCCCCAGCTGTCGTCACCTAAAACAACTTCTACCTCAATGGTAGGATTTCCCCGCGAATCAAGAACCTGACGCGCATATACGACTTCGATAATAGTATCCATCATACAGATCCTCCTGTGTATTCTTTCCAGCTTTTCATTATACCCGTTATTCGAAATCCGGCACACTTCTGGTGCTGGAATTGCAGATTTTTTTGAATACATTTGCCCTGATTATGCGGGGATGTTGATTTGAGAAAGATATAGGCAGTTTACCGGTATCAGTCTGGTAAACTTCATGTGCACCGTGCCGAGTTATTCAATGCCATAGCAGGCAGATGAATAATATAGTCAAATTATCCTATCGATTTCAGTATTGAAATTGTCGTTCATTCCAAACCTGCCATGTTACAATCCTCGGAAACAGAAATTCTGACCGGTAAACGGCCTCAAGGATTAATATAATTGAAACCGAAAGCAGCAGTTGGCCTGAGTGGTGGTGTGGATAGTGCTGTAGCAGCTGCGCTCCTTCTGGATCGGGGATACGATGTTTTCGGCGTATTTGCCCTGCAAACCCCTTCCCCGGATCTTCACCTCTCGGACGAACAGATATGGGATCTGGCAGAACCTGCAGCCAGGGTAGCAGAAGCTCTTCATATACCTCTTGAGATTCTGGATTATCGGGAAACGTTCCGGTCCGTTGTTCTGGATTACTTCCTGGATTCCTACCTCGATGGACAGACACCCAATCCATGCGTTGTCTGCAACCGTACACTTCGCTGGCAAATACTGTTCCTCCAAATACGTGAAATGGGTGCAGACTTCTTTGCCACAGGTCACTACGCACGCCTGTCTCAACAACAAGATTCGGGTATCCTCATGCGCGGAGTCGACCGCACAAAGGATCAATCATATTTTCTCAGCATGATTCCACGAGAACAGTTCCATAACACTCTCTTTCCAATCGGTGACAAAACAAAGCCGGAAGTACGAAAGATTGCTGCTGCAATGAACCTGCCGGCAGCTGATCGTTCCGACAGCCAGGACCTCTGCTTTATTGCTCATGGTGATTATCGCCAGTTCATCACGGACCACATTCCGGCCTCTGTTTCAAAAGGTCCTATCCTTAATTCCCTGGGGGAATATTTAGGTGAGCATCAGGGTTTAGCCATGTATACAATCGGCCAGAGAAAAGGTATCGGTATCAGTGCCGCTGAGCCTTTTTACGTCATCGGTAAAGACCCATCCCTAAATATCCTTTATATCGGCTCTCACGAAGATCGATACAGGAAAGTACTTACAATAACCGATCTGGTACTCCACGTTCCTCCGGGTATAGGAGAACATGATTGGACTGTGCGTGTCCGCTACCAGGGTCCAGAGATAAAAGCTCTAATTATCCCGGATACAGAAAACACATGGTCTGTTATACTGGAAGAACCTATGCCTGATATAACTCCCGGGCAAGTCTGTGTAGTTTATGCTGAAGAATTCTGTTTGGGTGGAGGTTTTATCCTGCCATGATTGTTGTAACAATAATTCCGGGCATTCTGATAGCCACACTGGTTGGGATGGGGTTTTACTTCTTCTTTAACGATCGATTTTCCCGTATTTTTACCTATATCTTTTCGGCAAATTTCTTTTTCTTTCTTGGCCAAACGATCAGCCAACAAATTGGTTGGACATTCATGCGTATTGGATCGTATAATCTTTTTCCAGCCCTTCTTTCATCAATAATTGGCCTTTTTTTGACACGATTTTTCTCCAGCCCCGCTCAGAAGCAATCTAAAGGCAACCATTGACCATGAAGATCCTTTCCGCCTTCCCGAAACCTTCCCTGCTGAAAAAACAGGGAAGCAGAATATCGTTGGTGACATCCACCGCATATATCCTTTTATACCTCACATCAATAATTCTTTCTGGATGCGGCCCAGCGGAGATTCCCGCCTCCAGCGATACAGCCAACCCTTCCCGGACAACAGAATCTCCTCAGGCTGTGGAAAGTCCCAGCGACACCCCTGAGCCTGTTACCCCTGCAGTAGTTCTGGCTGCTGATGAGACTATCCTGGATGCAAATTTTCTCAGCTCCCTTTCCCATCAGCTTCAAGAACAGGGGTTTGCGTTGAATATTCAATCCTCACTGGATTCCAGTGCATTACCATCCGGCATTCAGTATCTGCTCACAACCAGTACTTCTGATCTTTTATCGGTTCAGAATGATCTCCCGGATCTGCCAATACTTTCCCTGTCTGCTGTTCATGGTGAAAATGAGAATACGCAGCACCTGCTTTATACGAATGCATACCATCAACGTGCAGCCTTTCTTGCAGGCTATACATCTGCATTCCTTACACCTGACTACCGTACCGGCTATGTTGACCTGGTCGGGTCTGAGATCAGCGGATTATTTGATGCTTATGGTAACGGGAACACGTATTACTGTGGCCACTGTTCACCTCAGTACCCTCCATATATTGACTATCCAGCATACGTACAGCTTTCTGAACCCTACACATCGGAGAAAATTTCTGCTGTCCTTTCTACTTTACAGCAGGAGTCGGTAACTACTGTGTATCTTCACCCCTTCATTCACAGTGAAGAGCTGAACCAATCACTCAAGGATGCTGGTTTAAAACTAATCGGTAATCAGCTCCTTATTGTTGAAACAAATCCATTGTTTGATCTGATAATCGGCCCGGATTCCAGCGCGGTTACTGAGGAAATTCTACCTGCCTTAACTCAGGGAGTTAT
This sequence comes from Anaerolineales bacterium, assembly GCA_016927115.1. Classification (GTDB taxonomy): domain Bacteria; phylum Chloroflexota; class Anaerolineae; order Anaerolineales; family E44-bin32; genus JAFGNH01. The sequence continues at coordinate 4,765 of JAFGNH010000148.1, forward strand.
TCCGGAACCGCTTTCGCCGCCTGCCGGAGTCCTTATCAATTCCGGCTGGATAAGCGATGGTCGTATGCAGCACCTTGATGAGATCATTAAAATGCTGAATGAAGGCTCAATTCTGCCTGTAGAATAACAATATGCTCTTCACAGCATTAAATTGCTCCTGCCATTTCAATGCAGTATTATTCATTCATATTAGTAAATCGTTTGCCTGATTAATACCCGACAAACACGATGGTTGCTTGTAAGAATCAATATTCATCTATCCGGATTTACACCCAGGAGGGAAAAGATGGATTCAACAGAAAAGAATGGACCGTCAGCGGATCTTAAAAAGATACTTGATTCAGCAGGACGATTGGGTGTGGAGCTGGATGAAGCAGAAGCGCTTCAGTGGCTTTCCTCGGTCAGTGCTGCTTCATCCGATGACCAGATTGTTTTTGACGTGCATTCGGGCGTGTTTGGGCACCACGTTACCATGCTGGACTTCAGTCAGGATCGTCTTGAATATTTTCGTAAACTAGGTAAGCTTGTCGAGTTTGATGATATTCCTGGAATGGTGGAAACAGCGCTTGCCCTTTCCGGATCAGCCGCTCAATCGAAAATCCAGTCTTATCCAGGAGATGCGGATTTCTTTGAACGGATAAACATTATTGCCCCAACTCGTGAAGCGGCTTTGGAAATACTGGCTGAGATTATCAAGCAAAAAGCGATCGGAACTTCACGAGGAGAGACATTTCAACTTATCGAAGTAAAGTTTGGTTCATATCCATTTGAATTTGTACTTGGCGAAGACACCTTCCCTGCTGGCTCCCCTATATCCTGGAATGTAACCGAAATCACGGAAGGGAAAAAAGCAGGTTTCAAGCCGGATGGCACACAGGCCTTTATTCATTGGAAAATTGCTGCCTCCGACCCTGGTTGGTGCAAGCTCGATTGGATTGTCGCCGATCCGCTGGATCACAGTTTGTCGAATGCCAGTAATATGCTTGACGTTACCTGGCAGTCTCCTGATGGAAGTATCGAACCTCTTGATGGTTATCTCGATCCATACTTCCAGGAGGTTTACCTGCAGCCAGAATCCATTCCGATATTCTCAAAAATTGTAAAGCATGTCTCATCAGATGCACTTGAGGATTATGTCAAACAACTTGAGCATGAAGTAAACAAATACCTCACGAAAGACATTAACTATGGCAAGGCCGCAAAAAGAATGTACAACATATTCCGCCTGACAGGCAGATACGAGGAAGCGCTGTTTATCAGGGAGCTGTTTGACGAACCTACTACGATGCTGTATCAGGTATGGGCATTGATCCGTACAATTGACGAAACTCTCCAGTATGAACATAATATTTCAAAAGAAGAGCTACTCTCCCAGGCTGATTCTTTGATCCTGGCTGTTGTTGATGTACTTGAGGGATCAGAAGAAATTCAGATTGTTAAATCGCTGCTTCAATTGAAGGACTTCCTTACAAAAGATAATAAGGGACCCGAATGGAATTCACAGGTTTATGCCGCCCGGTCAGAGCTAAAGAATTTGGTTAACAACTTTTTCTACGAACGCCTGACTGCCCTTCCCTACCTGAAAGATTACATGGCCGGTTTTTCCTGAGATTCGTTATCTCAAATAGAAGGCAGGCGAGCAGCTACCACTCGCCTGTTTTAATTCTGTTTGTCAAAATTTTAACTATCGTTATCTATGGGCTACTCTACCACGCGCACATGTGTACCACCCGGCATGGAAACTGTAATATCTCCCGGGTCATAGGCAACCTCAGGTTGCACCCAGCGAAAAACCCATTTCGCATCTTCTGGTTTCGCATTCACACATCCATGTGACATGGGGACACCGTAGTTGTTATGCCAGAATGTTGAATGAATCGCGACACCATTTCCCACAAATAGTGTTGTCCACCCAATACCTGGAAGATCATATCCCCCGGATACAGTTCCTCCACTCATATGCATAGACATTGCTTTACGCCAGATTGGATGCTCCCCTAATGGAGTCGCCCAATTATCCACAATATCACCTGCGGCATTATACTTTGCACCACTTGAAATGCGACAGAAATGCACTTCATTCTCCCCTTCAAAGCAAGAAAGTGTCTGATAGGTCAGATTAACTTCAACAATTTTATTTCCCACATCCGGATTTATTGGCGAAACATCCTCAGGTTGTATCTGTCTGAAAGCTGAAGCGTCTGCCCAGAAGATATCACCATATCCATAGCGTTCATTTATCCTGTACCATGCCTTGCCGTTTTCATCGACTTCAATTGTATCTGCCCAGAGGATCTGGCTGTAATAAAATCTCGGCGCTGTGCTGTTTTTCAACCAGGGTGACCGCGCAGGCGGATTATCAAGCACGAGGTCTACATAGGGGACCGTAACTTCGACCCACATACCGGCACCAAGACTCGTCTCCGGAAGCGAAGTAACAGGTAGATTGGGAAGATTCTTTACCGGCTGAAGAAATGGGGACCATACATATCCATCAGGTGTTTTTACAAAACGCTGATTGATGCGGGTAGGATTCCAGCCAGTAACCTCATACTGCCATTCAACGACAGCATCATCATAAAGAAGACCAACGGTCTCGCTGTTTATATCGGGATCCGCCTTGATATCAACCCTGCCGCTGCATACTCTGCCCAGGTTGTCAGCAGCCGGGAAGTCCTGGGATAGGAGACTCTCCCTCCATCCCGGTGTTATAGCCAGGCCAAATCCTATTCCTCCAACTTTTATAAAATTCCGCCTCGAAAGTCTTCTCATATTTCCTGAATAATCTCTCTGATTTGAATGGGAAATTTTTCTTGAACCATTCATCAAACTCAATTATAACGCTTCCATCCAAATATGAAGCCAGTTTGAGTGGATTACATCCTGCATTTTTTCCGTCATTTATTCCACGAATCTGGATATTTTAGATTGTCATAACTTGAGTTGAATAATACAATAATCGTCGCTGTGGTATAATGTTTATTGAAACAAGGAGGGACATTGTATATATGGAAAATCACAGCAATACAATAGATCCCATGGCAGAAACCCATCAACCTGATCACAAAACAGAGGAACTAATCTCCCGAAGAACAATGATTGTTATTATCATTGTCGCTCTCCTGCTTCTGGCTGGTCTGATTGTTGGAGTATATTTCCTCGTAGGTCATCCGGACCAGACAGAGACAATCAGAGATATTTTCATTATCTTCCTCGCCCTTGAATTCTTGTTGATTGGAGCTGCTCTTGTTGTACTTATCGTGCAGATCGCACGGTTAACCGCACTTCTGGAAAATGAAATTAAACCAATTCTTGCTTCCACTACTGAAACAGTGAATACTCTACGGGGTACTACAACATTCCTCAGCAATCAGCTTGTAAACCCCGTGGTAAAAACGTACAGTTCGTTTTCAGCAATTCGCAGATTTTTTGATATCTTCAAGACGTTTAAACGTGAGTAATGGAGGAGGATTGATATTATGACAAAGGAAAAAGATGGAGATTTCGGCGCATATGTTTCTGGTTTTCTCCTTGGAGGCCTGGTTGGCGCAGCTGTAGCACTCCTGCTTGCACCTCAATCAGGCGAGGAAACTCGTGCCCTGATCGGTGACAAGGCTATTGAATTGAAAGACCAGGTAGACCAGAAAGCCACCGAGGCAATAACACGTGCGGAAGAGCTTGCCGGAGAGGCAAAGCAAAAAGCAACAGCTTTGCAGCAGCAGGGCAAGGAAATTATCGATACACAAAAAACCAAACTTGAAAAAGCAATTGAAGCTGGTAAGGATGCTCTTGCCTCCGGTGAGGAAACAGAGGAAGTAGAAGAAGTCAAGAAAACTACCACAAAATCCAAGCCAAAGGCATAACGGTATATACGTTACTTTATTGTGGGGTGCTGAGTGACAGCACCCCACATTTTGTTTCCTCTAACCAATTTCATTGATAGCTGCCGGCAGCAGGTCAGCAATATCGGATGCAATCACACCTGCTGCATTGCCTATAACCTCATAAGCTATCTTGCCTGCTATACCATGTAGATACGCACCATTTACAGCAGCTTGAAATGGTTCCATACCCTGTGCCATGAGAGACCCAATCGTTCCCGCCAGAACATCACCACTTCCAGCGCGTGCTAATGCAGGTGTTGCCAGAGGTATTATCACTGTGTTTCCTTCAGGGTGAGCAACAACAGTGAAGGCTCCCTTAAGGACGACAACAGACCTCCACTTCCTGCTAAACTCCCTGGCCGCTCCTATGCGATTTTGTTGAATGTCTTCGATACTAAGTTTTGTCAGCCTGGCCATCTCGCCTGGATGCGGGGTAAGGACGCAATCCTGGGGAATCTGATCTTCCCAATTTTCAAGTTCTGCCAGAAGGTTTAATGCATCTGCATCAATAACTGAGGGTGGAAGTGCTCTTCCGGATAGTTTTTCTGCCATTCCATCATGCACAAATCCTATTTTGCTCTTCTGGTTACCACTTTCGAATAAAAGTCGCTCCAGAAATATCCGCGTGCTGGTTTCCTTGCCAATCCCGGGGCCTATCACACAGGCCTGATAGAGAGAAATTTGTTCAGATAGAACATCCATGGAATTTTCCTGAATAACGCCCATCTCATGCGGTAACAGCAGCCAGGTTGCTTCAGGAAGTTGAGGCGCTATCAGGTGTTGAATATTTCCCGGGACCGCCATTGTTACTAATCCTGCACCTGAGCGGTAGGCACCAATTGCGGTAAGTGCAGCTGCCCCTGGAAAATTAACAGATCCAGCGATAACAAGAAGTTTGCCAAAGGTGCCTTTATGAGCGTCCAACGGCCTTGATGGCATCCATCCTCTGATATCCTCAACCTCAGGGATTCCAATATCTATCTTGGAAAGTTCCTCCACATCAGGTTGAATTCCGATATCTACTATTTTTAACTGTCCAATCATAGCTGCACCTGGCAGTTTGAAAAAGCCATGTTTCGCTACTGCAAACGATACTGTAATATCCGCATTCACCACAGCGTCTGCAACCTCTCCGGTATCTATATCCAGACCTGATGGGCAATCCACTGCAACGATAAACGGTTTCTCTGGCAATGAAACAAGCTCATCCTGTACAACCTTCAGCATCTTTTCAACCGTACCTTTGAGCGGCAGTGAAAAACCCGTACCCAACAGTGCATCCACGAGAATATCGGCTTTACCGATTTCTTCGCGAAGGGAAGAAAAATCCGAGTCGTTTGATGCTTCATTTATTGTGCAATTAAGATCAATAATCTTCTTGTAGTTCTGATCTGTTGATTTCCTGGCATGCGAAAGGTAAAGAATCACATCAGCGCCGTCGTTTTTCAGGTATCGCCCGGCGACCAGGCCATCTCCACCATTGTTACCACCTCCGATAAGAATCAAAATGCGGTAGCCATGCAAATCCTGAAAGATTGATATTATTTCCTCTGCAGTGCTCCGTCCGGCATTTTCCATCATCTGATCAAAGGACAAACCATCCTTATTTGCAGCATTCTCCAGGCCGATTATCTCGTTCCTGGTTGCGATTTTTCTCATTAGTTAATCCTCCGCGTTTTCTCTCTTTGTGGTCCTATTCTATTATAGTTTCAAATCGGGTTGAACCCGGTGGAAAACTTTTAATTTATTATCCTTTTCTCTTTCAGTGCCTGTCAACTATTGCTTTGTATATAAAAAGATAACTAATATTTGATCATGCTTTCCTTATCATAAATCTATAGGTGGGATTGCAGGCCTGCAGTTTTTCAATTCCCCGGAATAGCAGGAAATTGTGTGTTTGCTTCAGAGAATAATTATTTTAGAATGGCGTTCTTCC